>CALKNI010000024.1 GCA_938091115.1 uncultured Pirellulaceae bacterium
CCAACAATGTAGGGCGTATTCTCAGTACCGCCCCTCATCCCGCGTTCATGCGACGCGCCATGGAGAAGCGGCTCTATCGAAACTCCCTCGCGCACAAACAGAGCACCAACCCCCTTAGGCCCGTAGAATTTATGACAAGCAACAGTCAACAAGTCGACGTCGAGCTGGTCGGCGTAAGTTAGGATCTTACCCACGCTCTGGGATGCATCGGTATGGAGCAACACTCCCCTTCCGTGACAAATTTCGGCGATTTGACGAATGGGCTGAATTGTCCCAATCTCATTATTCGCATGCATCACACTGACCAGTTTAGTCTCTGGCTTAAGGGCCGCCTCAATCGAACTTGGATGCACAAAACCGTGGGCATCACACCCTACAATCGTCACCTCATAGCCTAGTCTCTCCAAAAACTTTGCCGGTGCCACCACCGCAGGATGCTCAATTGCAGAGATGACTAAATGTGCATCTTTCGGTGCCCACTGCAACATAGTGCCTTTAATCGCGAGATTATTGCTTTCGGTTCCACCACTGGTGAAAACAATTTCATCACGGTCACAGCCCAATAACCCCGCTACTTTTACTCGGGAGTCTTCGATGGCCTCTTTTGCAGCACGCCCCATGGAATGCGAACTTGAGGGGTTCCCATAGTGCCCAGACAAAAAAGGGCTCATCATTTCCACCACACTGGGAGCTATTGGGGTCGTCGCGTTGTAATCTAAATAAATCTGTCGCACCATATGCTCCGAATTAACTTGCAGCCTGAGTCAACATGCCAAGCCTATTTATACCCCGAACGGACCAACTGGCCTTGAACCTGAATTCAATTCAATGAAATTTTCATCTAATCAAACCCCGACCTACTCCACCCGCCCGTACTTACTCGACACCAATAATTAACTCACGTCTTAATACCTAGGATCCACTGAAGTCTAGTTAAAATGCACATTCATTGCATCCAATGCATCCGCAGATCAGCCGCTGAAACAAAGAAATATCCCAAACTGGATATCCGATTTTAATTGCCATTCCGGTCCTAGGTATCATTGCTGTTATAACCCTGTAGCATTTGAGCAGGTTTCCTCCAAAAAATCCGGCAGGGGATTCGACTCCAATATTCGAGCCCGCTGACTGGCAATTTAAAAAAGAGACAATGAGTTACACTTGTAAACGACAAAAGTTCATCACAATCAGTTACAATCCGGTTCGGCCAACAATACTAGCCAACCAAGAGACGCTGTGATTTCGAACATTCCCCCCTAAGTTCATGTGAATTAATGGGAGCGGAAACCAATTCCCCACTTTTTTGCTTCAGGATTAGATTATGAAGACGGTTGAAACACTTGCAATTATCATCTCTTTGTCCAGCGCATTTTTCTTCAGCAATGCGTTAGACAATCAGCCTCAAAACAAAGTCATGCCACAACCAGCACTCCAGACCACGACCGACAGTAACTTTGAGCCGATCGATAACATGCATCATTTCATGGAATACATCTGTGAACCAAGCTACAAAGGCCTGAAACAAGTCCTGGCAACCGAGCCCGCTGACCGCAAGGCATGGAAAGCCTTTAAGAATCACGCACTTGTTCTCGCGGAAAGCTCGGCCTTGGTTGCCGCCCGTGGTCCAGAAGATGAAGTAAAAAACAAGCAGTGGAAAGCAATCTCTCTCGAAGTCTATCAATCGGGGAAATCGCTTTATAAATCCGCCGGCAATTATTCAGATGCTAAAAAACACTACGGCGCAATGCTTGATTCTTGTAATCGCTGCCACACTGTTTTTGCCGAAGGGAAATACCAGCTCTCAAAGTAATTACTACGTCCTTTCACACGTAACTACAACGACCCTGGGGGTCAGAGATTCAATTCACAGGTTCACCATGCGCATCAAAATACTCGGACTCTTACTTTTTATTCTGTTAAACGCGAACACCGCAGCGTATGCCGAGCTACCCAATATTGTCATCATTCTGGTAGACGACATGGGATATGGTGATGCCGGTTGTTATAACGCCGAATCCAAAATCCCGACCCCAAATATCGATTCTCTGGCTGAGCAGGGGCTCCGATTTACCGACGCCCATGCCCCGGGACCGCTTTGCCACCTTTCCCGATATGGATTAATGACGGGGGTCTATCCTTTTCGCGCCGATACGAATCAGTGGCGAAAAAGCCCTTCGATTAAAGCAGGGCAAACAACCATCGCCTCTTTACTCAATCAGCAAGGATACGAAACTGCGATGGTTGGCAAGTGGCATCTTGGATTCAACGAACAAGGCTATGACAAACCAATGAACGGTGGCCCCGTCGATGTAGGATTCGATTCGTTTTATGGAATTCGTGCTTCGACCGATATCCCGCCTTATTACTACATACGCAACCGGGAGGTGGTAGCCGCGCCTACCCAGATCATTCCTGCGAACCAGTCAAAAGGCTGGTCTCCTATTCAAGGTGCATTTTGGCGAGAGGGTGGAATCTCACCTGATCTGGAACTCAAGGACGTACTTCCAAATTTCACTAAAGAAGCCGTTGCTGTAATTGATAATCATGCCATGCGACAACGAACTGGAAAATCAAATGATCCGCTTATGCTTTACCTAGCCTACCCTGCGCCGCATACACCTTGGTTGCCGAGCCCCGAATTTATTGGAACCAGCCAAGCGTCCATGTACGGCGATTTTACCAACATGGTGGATGCCAACGTCGGCGTTATTTTAAAAGCACTTGAGAAAAACAACATGTCCGATGACACTCTCTTGATCTTCACCTCGGACAATGGGCCCGTCTGGTACGAAGAGGACGTTAAGCGTTTTCAACATGATTCCTCGGGCGGACTCCGTGGGATGAAAGCGGATGCTTGGGAATGTGGACACCGGATGCCGTTTCTAGTTCGCTGGCCGGGCACCGTTGCTCCGGGAACCGTCTCTCACCAGACCATCAGCTTCACCGACTTACTAGCTACGTTCGCCGAAATGACACAACAGCAACTTCCCGATGAAGCGGGCGCAGACAGCTTCAGTTTTCTTTCGGTCCTGCGAGGTAAACAGCCTGTAAATCAGCCCGTCCATCCCCACTTGGTCGTGGCGTCCGGTCGTAATGGATTCACCATCCGCGAGGGTGACTGGAAGTACATTGACATGCTTGGTTCCGGTGGATTTTCTAAACCGAATCGTATTAAACCTCAGCCCGGCGGCCCTCAAAACCAACTTTACAATTTAAAAAATGATCCTGGTGAGACTAGGAACCTTACTCTGGAGCACCCCGAAATCTCAAAACGGCTAAAAAAGCAACTGACCAAAATTGTCGACTCCGGCAGAAGTCGACCACTCAACAAATCTAAAAAAGACTAGTCATTTTTTACTGGATCGGCCTGCTGGCGTTTTTCCAGAATCTTCACTGCAGCAACCATCGTCGCTGCAGCAAACAAACAATATCCGGCCATCACCAATAACTGAAAATCGAAACCTATCCCTCGATCGATGCACCAACCAGTTATCCCCGGTCCAATTGCTGAAGCAAATACCATGGCGGCGACAGCCACCGCCCGAATTGCTCCAAGATGGGCCGTACCGTAGGTTTCAGGCCAGATCGTTCCGAAGATCGCACTCGAAAATCCGTAGGAGATCGCCAGTAAAAACATAAACCCATGGATCGCCAAGGGAACCTGCCCAAAGCTTAACACTAAACAGGCGATACCCAGTGGAAGCAAAAATGCAGGTAAAATTCGTCGGGCGTGGTAGCGGTCAACCAGTTGCCCCGCGATAAGTGTGAATAAGACCGTTGTCACCGATAAAATCAGAAACGACAACGCGAATACGCTAGGCGACCACCCCTTGGATTCCACAATTCTAACCTGATGAAAAAAAACCGAAGTTCCAATGAAAGCGGGGGCAAGAATTCCCAGACACAGAATCCAGAAAACCCCATCTCTAACAACCTCTCCGCGAGTCCAGTCGCGAACCTCGTTCGCGACTTTCGAGTGCTTGTTAACGCTAGGCTGATGTTCCACTCGCATCAGTAAAGCGATTGCCGGCAATGCGACAATGACTAATACCACCGCACAAATCCGCCATGCCACCCGCCAATCATACAACCCCAGCAACACCAACACGATTGCTGGAAATAACGCCTCGCCAATTTGATGCCCCATAGAGGTCAACGAAATCGCCCGTCCGCGGTCAGCGTCGTACCACCTCCCAATAGCAGTTTGAGACGTATGGGTCATCATCCCCTGTCCGAATAATCGCAACGCGTAAATAACAACCAAAAGCAAAATCCACGAATTCACAAAAGACATTCCAAGGCAGGCAATCGCAAGGGCACAAATAACGCAAAAAGAAACTTTGGAAATTGAAAACTGGTCCAGCGTCTTTCCCAACCCAATCAACGTCGCTGCACTAGCCAAAGTTCCCGCCATGTAGATCGCGCCAAACTCCCCGTCTGACAATTGAAATGACTCGCGAATCTCACCTGAAAAAAGGGATATAAAAAATGTCTGTCCGAAGCTCGAAAAAAAGGTAAGCAGCAGTCCTCCCATTAGCCAGCGGGCATTTTGGAAGGCGAATAAAAATATTCCTTGCATTAAATTAAGTCTCTACTGAATCTCACGGTCTTGAGCCACGAATAAACCACCGCATTGGAAACTGCTATTGTTGTGGAAATAAAGCTCTACTCAACTCGGGCCCAATTTAGCTTCATGCGATTTTGCACTATTTAATTTGGATTTGCATACTCAAAAAAATAAAATCAAAAAATCCATTTTTGATTTGAAAATCTAAGGCACCCCAGAAACCACCTCACTATATTAGCCCAATCGCCGGATTTAGATATACCGGTTATATTTTCAAACCAACGAACACCGCTTCGAATCACATCGCCAATTATCCTAAGCCATCAACTAACGAGTAAAGCCTTGTACCGAAAGGAACTAAAAGAACTCGTTACCGTTGCAGTTCCCTTAGTACTCGCTCAGGTCGCCCAAAATACAATTTCGTTTGTCGACACCGTAATGGTAGGCCGGTTAGGAAAAGAGGCTCTGGCGGGTATTGCCATTGGAAGCACGCTGTTCCAATTTATTTTGATCGTCCTCTCCGGTGTCATTATTGGCGTTAGTCCAATTGTTTCTCAGGCGACCGGTGCGAAAGATGAAGATTTATGCGGCCGAGCCACGCGACAGGGGCTTTGGATTGGGGTACTCCTCTTCACACCCGCTTTTCTGCTTTATCGAAATGCTTACCCACTTCTGATCTGGTTTAACCAAAGTCCTGCCACAGCCTTAGCAAGCAGTGAATATCTAAAAGCAATTTCTTGGGGGTTGTTACCCGCGCTCTGGATCATGGGTCTGAGAGGACTCCTTGAAGGCAAATCCAACACTAAGCCTATCATGGTCATTAGTTTGATTGGAGTTGCCTTAAATGTGTTTGCCAATGATGCATTGATGTTTGGGCATTATGGGCTGCCTGAGTTGGGACTAGTGGGAACAGGGTATGCAAGTAGCCTCGTGTACGGTCTCGTGTTCCTTGCATTTTCAATTTACGTTTCCCACAAGTACTCGAAACTTCATATTTTTTCAAAGTTGGGCCGTCCGGACTTTACCACTCTAAAAGAAGTCGCACGTGTCGGCGGACCAATTGGAATGACACTTGCATTTGAAGCAGGAATGTTTGGAGCGGCTGCCTTTGCAATGGGCACGATCGGTGAAACTCAGTTAGCAGCCCATCAAATCGCCCTTCAGACAGCTTCCATTTCGTTCATGATTCCACTTGGCCTTGCCATTGCGACCTCAGTGAGGGTGGGGCAAGCAATCGGCGCAGGCTCGCCACGCCGGGCTGAAGTCGCTGGACACGCTGGAATGTTGCTGTGCATCGGTGCAATGAGCATCAGTGGCTTAATTTTCTGGCTCCTGCCGCTCCCAATTATTGGGATGTACATCGATACCACCGTCGAAGCCAACACACCCGTTGTCGCTTACGCTATTTCTTTCCTCGCCTTGGCCGCTCTTTTCCAGGTCGTCGATGGCCTACAGGTTGCCGCCTCTGGATCGCTTCGAGGAATCAAGGACACCAAAGCGGCAATGGCCCTAACACTTGTTTCCTACTGGCTTGTGGGCTGCGTCGTTGGAGCCTACCTTTGCTTCGGGGCCAAACTAGAAGGGGTGGGACTTTGGATTGGAATGACTACAGGGTTGGCCACCGCGGCAATTCTATTAACCCTTCGATTCCAATTCAAAATGAGAATCCTTAAACTTGAAGAACGTACCCCCCCCCAGGCTCGACCGACGTAAACTAACTTTGAAAACTAAAATTGCGTTAGTCGATCCGTCCGTTCTCAGTCAACTTTAATATCGTACATATAGTACGGCAGGCGTTTCATTCCGAGCGATTCGTACACTTTTTGCGCCCGCTCGTTGTCGGTTTCGACATACAGTCTGACATAGCCAGCTTTCTGAACCCGCGCCTGCTCAAGCACCGCTTGGTACAGATTTTTAAAAACACCGCGGCCGCGATATTCCTTTCGTACAAACACGGATTGAATATACCATAGGTTACTATTCCGCCAGTCCGACCATTCATAAGTCACCATCAGACTTCCGGCCACTTCGCCGGCAATCTCACCTACCAAATAGAACCCTCTGCTAGGATTGGCGAACACCTCATCGACCGCTGGCCCAACGACCTCCAACTCAAGTTGCTTTCCCTCGGTCTCAAGGGCCATTGCCAATTGAAATTCAGCGATCGTTGCCGCATCGGTGGTAACCGCTTTACGAATAGTGACTGTCATGAATTTATGAAATTTCAAGAAAAAGAAAATGAATTAAACTGAATCTCCGAACGAAGTTACCTCTAAGGCGCAGCCGATGCAACATGCAGCCTAAAACGATTCCCAAAGGACTCAAACGAACTTGACTCGGTGCGGATTCTTTAGAGGTAGTGTCCGGTCAATGAGTCTGGATTCCCGGCAACTTGTTCCGGAGTCCCGAATGCTACGACTTCTCCGCCGGCCAAACCGCCTCCGGGCCCCATATCAATAATCCAGTCTGCACAGCGTAAAACATCCACATTGTGCTCGATAACCACCATCGAGTTACCCCGGTCAATCAGCCGATTAATTGCCACCATCAGCAACCGTATATCCTCAAAATGCAATCCAGTGGTTGGCTCATCGAGCACATACAACTGCCCAGTCGAGCTCGACTTCGATAACTCAGTGGCAAGTTTTACGCGTTGAGCCTCTCCGCCAGACAAAGTACTGGAGGCTTGACCAAGCTTGAGATATCCCAACCCCACGTCTGAGAGGCATTCCAGGATTCGCGACAATTTAGAAAACCCTTCGAATCTTAATTTTGCCTGATCCACTGTTAAATCTAAAACGTCTGCGATTGTCAATTCTCCGAACCGGACTTGCAACGTCTGAACATTAAAACGCCGGCCATCACAACCGTCGCAGGTAACGAATATATCTGGCATAAAATTCATGTTCATTCTACGAATCCCCTGCCCTTGGCAATCCGGGCACCAGCCAGCGCGGGTGTTAAAGCTAAATCTTACCGGGCCGTATCCCAATCGCTTTGCCGATTTGGTAGCAGCGAACATTCGACGCAATTCATCCATCAACCCCGTAAAAGTTGCAGGACAGGCTCGGGAGTTCTTTCCAATCGGCTTTTGGTCGACCATTACCAATCGACTGATCTGGCAAGTCCCTTCTAAACGCTCGAATGGCAAAGGCAAATCCCCTCCCTGATCTAACTCCCGTAAAATTGCAGGAGCAAACGTCTGGTTTATCAGCGTGCTTTTCCCACTACCACTGACACCGGAAATACAACACAGGACGCCGAGAGGAATTTTTACATCGACCGATCTCAAATTATTGCCCGAAGCGTTAAATAATTGAATGCATTTTTCGGAACTTATTTTCCGGCGATTCGAAACACAAGCAATCTCTCGCTGCCCCGAAAGGTACTGAGCCGTTAACCCAGTCCCGTTTTCGATGACTTCCTTGGCAGTCCCCGATGCTACGACTCTCCCCCCTCTCGGCCCCGCTTCAGGCCCCATGTCGATGACGTAATCAGCCGAGCGGATCATCGCTTCATCATGCTCGACCACAATAATTGAATTGCCTGAATCTTTGAGCTTCGTAATAGCACTGATCAAACGATCGTTATCGTGTTGATGAAGTCCAATCGATGGTTCGTCCAAAATGAAGCAGGCATTGGTAATTCCGGTTCCAATCGAACTGGCAAGCCTAACCCGCTGATGCTCACCACCGCTTAGCGAGACTGCGGATCTCCCGAGCGTCAAATAGCCAATTCCAACTTTTTCTAGAAAATTGAGACGATGTACAATCTCGGTTATTAACAGCGATGCAACTACTTTCCGTTCATCCCGAAAATCGACAGCACTAATAAACTCCTTTAATTTCTGTAGCGACAGATTCACAAGGTCACCAATATGCTGGCCATCAATCAGAACCGACCGCGCTTGCCTCGAAACTCGAGAACCGCTGCATTGATGACAAGCGACGTCCGATATGAACGACTCCAACTCAAACTGTCGCTCCTCGGAAGAGGTCGTTGCAAGCTCTTTCTGAAGAAGAGCCTGGACGCCCAATTTATCCTTGTCAACGGAATAAAAAAACGGTTTGAATTGCGGGGGAGCCAACGAATCCAATTTCGTCTTCAGGTCGAAACCGATGGAAGTCAGTAGCGGTTCAAGCGCGGCATGTAATTTCCTAACTTTCGACTTGGTTAATCCCTCCCACGGGAGCACAGCACCGTCTAAAACTGACAGGTTCCGGTTAACCACCAGCGTAGGATCAAACTGAAGCAAATTTCCGAGACCAGAACACTCCTCACATGCTCCAAATGGACTGTTGAAACTGAAACTTCGAGGTTGGACTTCGGAATAGCAGATTTCACAACTCGGGCAGGAATAGCGCGTACTAAAGCTGAGGTCTTCCCAAGCATCTGGGTTCGACGTCCCCTCGTCAGGTTTCAAACAGGAACAAATCACACTTCCTTCACCATTTATTCGAATTGCACTATCAATTGATTCGAGTAACCGGGACTCAATTCCCTCTCTAATAATAATTCGGTCGGTTACCGCTTCGATGCTGCAAGCCTGGTCTTCGTGAAAATTAGGAAGCTGATCAATATCGTGAACCACACCATTAACACGGGCACGAACAAGTCTTTCCCGACGAATTTTTTTAATCGTTTCTTTACTTTTTCCCGCTTGCCCTTTTAAAAGCGGAGCGAGAATCATGACCTTCGTCCGCTCCGGTAATTCAAGTAAGCGATCTCGAATTTGCTGAGGTGTTTGCTGCTTGATGGACTGTCCACATTGATAACAGTGCATATCACCTACTCGTGCAAACAGCAGTCTCAAATAATCATAAATTTCGGTAATCGTTCCAACAGTACTTCGCCGGTTGGATGAATGATGTGACTGGTCGAGACAGAGCGTAGGCTGGAGGCCGGTAACTTGATCTACGTCGGCTTTGGGAATCTGATTAAAAAACTGACGCGAAAAAATTGACAAACTTTCCACGTACTGACGCTGGCCTTCGGCGTAGAGGGTATTAAATGCAAGCGAGCTCTTTCCACTGCCACTCAACCCCGTAATAACGACAACTTGATCGCGAGGTATTTCAACGTTTATATTTTTTAAATTATGAGTTCTCGCACCGATGATTTGAATCGATTTATCTGTCACCGCTCGATCCGATTTCGCTAATTGAAAATTCTTATTTTGGCCGTCTTATCAACGAAGATACGACACGTGTCACTCACTTAGAATCACTAAAGGATGTTTAAAACATGCTTGCCCATTCATTGATTTACCGGTAGCAAACGCGTCTCGCGGGGGCGTAGTAAAAAGAATGCAATGACGGCGCCACCACCAATCGATACCCAAGCGATACGTCCATACGTAGGAAAGTCGACTAGAAATTCAAAGAACGTTGGCGAGTCACTATATACCAACCATTGAACCAGCAACCCCGCCATTAACCCCATTCCTCCTGAGATTCCTGCTGGTAACCAACCACCAGACCTACAGGCCGCACCGAAGAAGAGCCCTACGGCCGCACCCGGCATGACGCCAGAGTAAAATCCAAAACTCAGGAGTATTTTGCAGAACACCCCACCAATAACGCCGCCCAAGCAACCAGCAAGGACACCCGTGATCAACCCTTTTAGTCGAATGTGATTCATTTTAGTTTACCTTGCAGTGTTATGACTAATTGTCGCGGCCCACCGCTGTTACGATGCTCGCACAGATAGATCCCTTGCCACACACCCATCTTCAAACGTCCAGCCTGAATTGGCACAGTCACACTCGCCCCGAAAAGTGAGGCTTTAACATGAGCCGGCATATCATCCGGACCTTCGCAAGTGTGAATAAAGGGACTTCCCTCTGGGCATAACTGATTCGCCGCCGTTTCCATATCGACCCGAACGTCGGGATCGGCATTTTCGTTAATCGTTAATCCTGCTGAAGTGTGCTGAATAAATACGTTGCAAAGTCCCATTTCAAACCGCTGGATCTCAGGAGCCGCATCCAAAACCTCTTTAGTGATCAAATGAAACCCCCGTGACCGAGGCGAAAGGGAGACGCAAGTTTGGTAATACTCCGTCATTATCGTTAATCGCTTCCTTTTCGGTTACAAATCCAGGACAGTTCCGGCCGAGTTGCACCCTGCTGACTGTCCATCTAGTGGAAACCCAGTATTTTTTTTCAAGCCGTAAAGTACCTCAAAATGCTCCACAAGTGAAACGACTGAGACAACACCGGCGTCGAATTTAATAGCTTAGATTAACCTGTTCCGCGTTTTAGCCAAAGCCAAGAAGATGCTTAAAATCGGTCATTCTTAACTTCTCGCCGAAGATTGCACCATTAAATTGATTTAAAGTCACCCAGCATCCCTTAGCTCTGTTCCGTTTTTTGAATCCCACCCGGCAACTCAAGCCAACCCTTGCGGCAACCAATCGCCAATTGGTTCGCCTCTCACTCCAAGCCGGACGCGGCATCCAACAACGACCGTTTTTGACCCTGAAAAACATTTTGGAAAATCGAAAACAAATTTCTTGACTTTGATTCCGCCTCGTCAATAATGCCTTCGTAAATTGGTTGCGGCCATCTTGAATTCTTAGATGGTTAAAACCAATGTTTTTGGAGCCCACTTCACTAAGCGAAACACTTTCCCTCACGCCGTTAAACTGGCGTCTCGAATTTGATCGCAATCTGTGGCTCGTTTCCCTGAAAAAAGATTTTGCCCAACTACAGGTACATACCCATGTCCAACGGTAACAAGAAAGTAAAAAACGTCTTCGAAGCAATCCTAGAATATGGACACGACGAAGATTTCGTTCCATTCCAGGACGAGCAATTTATGGCCACCGATGCTCCAGCGGGATCGGAAGAGAAAATTGAGGCGCTTCGACGACGAGTTCTTGAAGGGCAGCCGCTATGGCACGGCGAAGACCGTGAAGATTACTCTGGTTTGACGGGTGCCGTCCGCCCACGTGAGTGATCGAACTGCACAGCAATAAGAAAAGAACTCCGGCCCGAAACGGCGGGAGTTTTTTTATGCATAGACAAAATCTCCCAACTGCGATCCGCCTCGCTCAACTTCCGCCAAATCGCAAGCCCCTCATTTAAGTTTTAATCGCAAGTGGCTTCGAAGTTCCCCTGTGCGATCAGTAAAACCGACTCACCGTGGGGTTTCACTCGCTCTTCTACAGAGATTTGGGCTATGCTGAGACCAGCGATTTCGACACCCTGCCAGTTAAACTAAACTTGCATCAAATCAGAGTGCTGCAATCATTTTTCGATCACCGTCGTTCTGATTTTGAATTTAATTTGGTTAGCTGCCGGGTTCATTACGTTAGAAATATAATTTGGGACCAACTCTGGTGCCTGCTCAGCCCTTCCTACCAGATTCCTGAAATCGCTGAACTGACTGTTTTTCCAGACCGAACTCTGGGCCCATTTCCAACCAAATCTAGATTGCACTTAAGGCCACATGCCGAAGGGTGGGAGTTACCTCAAAAACGCCTTTTGCTTGGTCACAAAACCATTGTTCTGCCGAGAGATTCCCACCAACTCGAGATCTACGACGAATTATTGGTTAATCGAATCCAAATCGAAGGTCCCCAAAACGCTAATCTATTGTTTTCAAAGCGATATTCTAGGATTCTCGAAATACTTACTCACCTGCTAGGAATCCATCTTCCCAAATCGATTCAAAAAACAACCCAATCCAACCTCTTACTTGAACCTGGCGGGCGTCTCAATCTCCCGTAGAAATAGCCTCATCAATTACGTTCTCTGCCACATAAATCGGCAAGCGAGGAGAGCAGGTTACAGCGATCGCGATCGCGTCCGAAGGTCGAGTGTCAATTTCGATAATCTCTCCATCTCGCTTAATCCGGAGATTTGCGTAGTAGGTCGCTTCCCGTAATTCCGTTATCACAACGCTATCTAATTCCCCTCCAAGCGAATCGACAACTTCGACGATTAAATCGTGAGTTAGCGGACGAGGCCGCGAAATATTCTTCACCCGACGATCGATACTCGTTGCTTCAAAAATACCAATTAAAATTGGAAACTCCCGATCCCCCTCGACTTCCCGCAAGAAAACAATCTGGTTCTCATTAATTTCACTAATAATTATCTTGGCGAGTTGCATCTCAATCGGCATTTTATATCCTTTCAGAACTTCACTCTCCGCAATGACGAAACGGCAGTGACTCAGACGCTGCAGTACGCAGCCACCCAAAAACAAACCTACTCATTGGGCCGCAACCTGTTATAACAAAGATTAGCGATCAGGTAACTTCCCTGCAAAAAGCCAACTTTTAAACCTTTTAGTGAACTCTAGACATTGGGATTGGAAAGTAAATGACGAAAGTCGGAATAGCTGGAATAGGGTTTATGGGTTGGATTCACTGGCTCGCCTATCAAGAACTTCCTGACGTCGAAGTCGTCGCAATTGCCACACCTGAAGCGGAGCGACGGGCAGGTGACTGGACTGGAATACAAGGTAATTTCGGACCACCGGGAACCCAAATAGACCTGACAGGTGTTAAAACCTACGAAAACCTTCAAGCGATGCTCTCAGACTCTGAGCTCGAGGTCGACTGCATCGATATTTGCCTCCCGCCAGCCATGCACTGTGATGCGATCCAAGCCGCCGCTGAGGCGGGGAAGCATGTTTTTTGCGAAAAGCCCCTCGCCCTAAACCTCCGGGATTGCGACGCTGCAGTAGCAACATGTAAAGAACACAATCGACACTTGATGGTAGGCCAAGTGCTACCATACTTCACTGAATTTCAGCATGCCCGCGAGGTCATCGCGTCCGGAGAATTCGGAAACTTACTCGGGGGGGCTTTTAAACGAGTTATTTCTGACCCTCAATGGCTTACAAAATTTTATGACCCCGATGTAATTGGCGGTCCATTATTCGACCTCCATGTACATGACGCTCATTTCATCCGTCTCTTATTTGGAATGCCTACTGGCGTTTACAGCTGCGGCCGTATCCGTGGCGAAGTCGTAGATTATTGCAATTCAATTTTTCGTTTTGAAGACTCCAATCTCGCAGTTACCTGCACCTGTGGAGTCATTAATCAACAAGGACGACCGTTCACCCATGGATTTGAAATTCATTTAGAACGAGCCACAATTCAATTTGATTTTCAGGCATTCGCCGATGTGCCTGAATGCATGCCACTCAAAATTCTTACCGAAGACGGACAAGTTCATCGCCCGGAACTCGGAGATGGTGATCCTGTCTTTGCATTCAAAAGAGAAATTAAGGAAGCCACTCAGGCAATTGCAGAAAATCGTCCATCAGAGATTCTCAATGGAGCACTTGCAAGAGATGCGATCCAGATTTGTCAAATGCAGTCAAAAGCTGTTAAATCAGGCCAATTCGTCTCCGCATCAGATATCTTAAATAGCCCATAACGCAAAACTCATTACGCCTCTAAATTAACTTTGGGCAATTTCTGATGACAGCCGAGTCACTCAATGCTAAAGCTCGACGTAGTGCTGCAGACGTCGAATCAGGCATCAATCTCCAGTCAACCGAATCTCTCTTAACCAAGCGTGATCTTGACTACGGTTGTTTCGTTGCTTGCCGCTGATCCGCTCAACCGAATCGCTAGAAGTGTTAGGATATTCAACAAAAACGCCACCGAGAAATAATTCATCATGACTGATGCTTAGCTTTTCAAACATCTTTGGCGTTCGAAATTGACCACCACTGGACCAATAAGTTCCCATTGAATTCGCGGTCAATAGAAGTAATAAATTTTGAACCATTGCAGCAGCGGCAGCAAGATGCTCGTCATCGATCTTGGTT
>CALKNI010000025.1 GCA_938091115.1 uncultured Pirellulaceae bacterium
GACGATCACATCATTAAATTCATCGTCGTTTTTTTCGGTTTCGATCGGATAAACATTTTTTGGTTGACTATTGGATGCCGCACCGGAGTTGCGTTCAACCGAAGAAATTACAGTTCCAGAACGGACTCGCCCGCCGCCATCTTCTGCCCCGAATGAGTCTAAGCAAAACGCCCCAAAGCCAATCTGCCATGAAACCAGCCCAACTACAATTGACAACACAATCCCCAATTGCAATCTCAGATCCAAGCGAATCATCCACGCAACTCCAGACCGGTCAGCGTCCCCGTACTGTGCCCAAACCTATCGTCCTCAACCCCCATTCGCTGCAACAAAGATAAAAACAAATTGCTAAGCGGAACCCGATCCGTTTTCATTGCTGGCATAACCCGATGCTCACCCAATTGGTATCCGCCACCAGCCAGAATAATGGGAAGGTCAGAATTCGTGTGAGCATTAGCATTCCCCATTCCTGAACCAAAAAGCACAGCCGTCTGATCAAGCAAAGTTTCACCCTGAACGCCTTTCACCGACTTAAGGCGATCCAGAAATTTAGAAAACTGTAACATTTGATAAGTTTCAAGTTTTACAAGTCCAGCAATATTATTCGGATCCTGACCATGATGCGAAAGCGCATGGTAACCCTTATTCAGGTTAAGTATTCCCGTATTGAAATTCGCACCTGCCAATTCGAGGCTTGCAATTCGCGTTGAATCAATCTCCAAGGCCAATGCAATCAACTCGTAAAGATCAGGAATGTCATCAACGAGGTTTTTATTACGCGGTTCTTGGATGGGAGCTTCAGGTTTGGGAATGGCTTGCCAACGTTCACGTTGCTGAATCCGCCGTTCTACATCACGCACCGACGAAAAATACTCATCCAGCTTTTGGCGATCCCTTCCACTAATTCGCTTACCAAGACTCTCCGCATCTCCCTGAACCGCATCAAGAATTGATCCTTGAAGGGAAAACCGATCCGCCGCTTTGACGTTGCCAGACTTATCTTCATTTAGAAAAAGTTTCCGGAACAACTCACGCGGCCCTTGAATTGGAGGCACACGAACACCCGTCCGGGTCCAAGACATCATGCAGCCACCGTGCAAACCATTCTCTGAGCCAACTGTTAAAGCAGGAATCCGGGTTTCCAGTCCAACCACCTCAGCCATTCGCTGATCAAGACTTATATTTCCAGACGGCATCGCTGAAGCATCTGCATATTTCACTCCCGACAGGAACGAATGAATAGCATAGTGCCCGCCCTTGATACCATGGTCTAGGTGCGAAAACACTGTAAAGTCCCGCCGGTGTTTCTCCAAGGGCTTGAGTAGCGGAGTCAGTTCGTAATCCGCACCCGCCCTCTTCGGAAAGAATTGCGGCTGGTACATTCCGAACGAATTCCCAATACAAACCATTCTGCGTGGAATCGGTTGGCTTTCGGTTTCCGCAAAGGAAAACGCCTCCAGTAACGGGATTGATAGCGCAATCCCGGTTCCACGAAGAAAACGCCGACGATTGAGATGCAGTTGTTCACGCATATTCCGCATCTGCTCCTGCCTTGCCAATTTTAAATCGAAACTTATTAAACACCGAGAACTAAAACAACATTATGACTTCGTAGCAATTATATGGTTCGACATCAATCATCGATTCCAGTTCCTGCACCCTCTACTTCACAAATAATTCATGGTTGGCATCGCCACCACTGAGTAAGTAAGCAATGAGATCGAGAATCTCGTCTTCCTTCATTCGATCAAATAGTCCATTGGGCATCGGGGAAGTTTTTGAAACTCTCAAATCTTCAATCGTATTTCTATCAATTGTGACTCGCTCGTTAGGATCAGCCAAATCAGTGTTCAATACAATCGTCGAACTATTCCTCTTTGTTCCGAGATTTACGATAACGCCATTATGCATCACCCCATCATCCGTAAGAATAGAAACTGAGGAGAATTGATCGTTGATTACTTTACTTGGATTTACTACCTGATCGAGCAGATCATGTGCAGAATAACGACGTCCAGCGGTGGTCAAATCCGGCCCGGTCATCCCACCCTGATTTTGAAACCGGTGGCAAGCATAACAGGCAGCCGCAGCAAACATTTTTCTTCCGTTGTCAAAATTTCTGTTTTTCAAGCCTTCCTTGGCCGCAGCCGACAACTCATCAAGTGTCCATTTTTTGACGGCTCGGCCTTCAAAAATTTCGCCGAGATTCTCGATCGCACTTTTTTTGGCCGGCTTTACCGCAAGAATCGCTTTAAGCTCATCCTTCTGAGAGTCGGAAAGAGAAGCTACGGCATCATTTCGAATAAATTGAATAAACTTTTCAAAACTTGCTCCACCACGATAATTGGCAGCCTTAATGAACCACTCAAAATAGGCGTTTTGCAATTCAGGAGTCCAACCCGATTTCAACATTCGAATCGACCTTGCATATTGCATTTGCTCTTCCTGCGTAGGCACAACCTGAATCATCGCCATCGCTTTGGCAGCAACCTGAGGTGACTCAAGAAACGCCAACGTTTCACACAGCAGCCAGTTTAGGTCATCAGATTTGGAAGGAAACAATGGGTCAAGTGACGAAATCAACGCTCTGCGAGTCGCATCCTCGGGGGCTCCAAATCGATTCAGCGTAATTTGAATTAGACGCTGCATCACCAACTGGCTGTGCAAATCAAGTTTTTCATTATCAATCTTGAGCACCGCTGAGAGTATTCGGGCACGCATTTCCGTATCTACCGGCGACGAATCTTCCGTCCGATGTTGAGGACAAACACCGGCAACACGCGCCAGTGACAACAACGCCTGCAGTTGAGTTTTAGGATTTGCCTCCGTCAACGCTTTATTTGCCCAGGAATTTACGGGTTGATGTTCTAGCGCCGTGCGAGCGGCCGCACTTATAAAACGATCATTAGAAGTAAGGCAGGGCCAAGCCTCCGCGACAGCCTTGGGATCTTGCCGACCATGAAACCGCTCAAGCGATCGACGGAGCTGCATCGCTTCACTTGCAGGTGCACTGCCTTCCACTAAGTCCGTGGACTCATTGCCGACATAGGTAACTCGGTATAGCCCTGACTGAACCCGCCGGCCCCCAATCGCAAAGTACATGGCACCATCGATAGGATTTATAATTGCGTCGGTGATCGGTAGCGGTGCACCCGTCAGAAACTCTTCTTTGGTCGCCGTATACGTCGCGCCGTCCCTCTCCATATGCACAGCGTAAAGTTTGCCCCAACTCCAATCGAGTGCGTACAAAGCATTTTGGTACTTCTTTGGGAATTTCGCACCATAACCGAAGGTCGTTCCTGTAGGCGATCCTGGACCAATATCAAGGACAGCTGGAAGATTATCTTCATAAAACGCTGGTCGTTTTCCTGCTCCATTTCGCCAGCCAAACTCACCCCCACTAACTACATGGCAGATTCTCGTTGGTCGGTACCACGGTGTATTAAAATCATATTCCATGTCGGCGTCATAGGTAAATAACTCGCCGTCACGATTGAAGGCCGCATCAAAAATATTCCTGAACCCGGATGCGTATGCCTCAAATGATTTCCCATCCCAGTCAACCTTGTAAATGATCCCACCTGGAGCCAGTGTGCCCCGGTTATGCCCTCGCCCGTCCGGAAAACTTGGAAGCAGGTGATCTTCTCCCCAAACCTGGGGCACTTGAGAGGTCGACGCAAGCTCTGTCGGTTTCGTTGTGTTGCCAGTAACCAAGAACATAGATTTCCCATCAGGACTCGGGACCACCGCGTGGACACCATGGTCACCGCGAGCATCCATCGCTCTTAGACACTCAACCTGATCAAGTTGGTCATCCTGATTACTGTCAGTGATTCTATACAATCCAGACGGGATCTTCTTTTCATAATCATTGACCCCAACGTAAAGTGCGCCATCAGACCAAGCCATTCCGTTGACCGCCCGAATCTCCGCAGGAACGGCATGAATGTCGGCAGAAGTTAATTTTTGATCAGCCGCCGGCGGCGTCAACCGGTAGAGTCCACCAAATTGATCACTTACGATCAAACGACCTTTACCATCTGCACACAAATTAACCCACGAACCATAAGTTTCACCAGGAACCGAATAAATCAATTCCACCTTAAAACCGTTGGCGGCCTTGATACGACTAACTGGTGTCGCGAGATTACCCGCGTCTTCCAATTTTTTGGCAGAAGAATCAACGTCCGTCGCCGGCTTTAACTTTTGTAGAGCCAATACAGGGACGGTGAAAACAAAACACATAAATAAAGATATTATCAATTTCATTTTTTATTGAAGCGAAAAAAAGGAGCTCGGATATAAACAGGGCTAAAAAATAAACGATCAATTTTTTGTTCTACCAAGATGTTTACTTGAGAACGGTCTACGAAGACTTAAATCGGCTTTGAAGGTTAAATCACCAACAACGACTTTATCTGACCACGAAACACGGCCTTCTTCAACAACAACTTTACACATTACCTAAAACGAGCCAACCAGTGAGAATCTATTCACAAATATATCAATAAATGAAAGATCGGATTCACCAAATTGAACAAAATGCCGTTGACCGGCTAAGGAATTACCAACTTAATTCACCGATAACAATTTCCACAACTGGTTTAAATTCAAGAGCCATGATTCATAGATGACAAAATGCTGTTAGTTGCTTTCGCTCTACCATCTCCTTATAACGAACTTATTTCAGAAATCGCAACTGACATTATAATAACAAGGCTCAAAATTCACCGTTCCGTCCAAGCAAAGGGCAAAGGAAACAGGTCATCGAAATTGATCAGCCAGCGATTTATTTTAGCAACAGCAAAAACGTTTCACTTTTTTAAACCAAAGCCCTAAAGAAAACTCAAGCACAAATTGCCCATTTATTTAATCACCATTTTTTCGAGAGCCATACGTGAATCCAAATCTAAAAATGTTTTTGAAAACAATTTCCTTCGCACTCATCTTTGCGTTTGGGTTACAACAAACGACTGAAGGACAAACCATCAGCAACAAGACCGTCAACGGGCAAACTTTAGCCGGTGTATGGGATGTTTCGATCGAGTCCAATCGTGGGGATCGGAGAGGAACTCTGGTCTTTGAAAAAAACGGAAACCAATACGCCGGCAAGTACCTGGGGACCGAAAGTGGCAACGAACGCGAATTGACAAATATCATTCTTAAAAACAATTCGGTAGCCTTTGAATTTAAGGTAAAACGAGAGGGTCAGGAAATTGATTTTGAATTTGAGGCGAAATTAAATGGTCAACAAATGGACGGTACTTGGAGTGCCTTTATGAGCGAGACTGAAGCCGCCTCAGGAAACGTAACCGCTGTCAGGCAACTGGAATTAAGCGACTTCCGTGGCTATACCTCAGAAGAGGTTGGGGCCGGTTGGTCGATGGCTGACGGAGTTCTTCACTTCAATGGAAACAAATGTGGCGACTTAGTAACCAAGCAGCAGTTTGGGAACTTTGTTTTGGAATTTGAATGGAAAATTTCGGAAGCAGGAAATAGCGGTGTCATGTATCGAGTCTCATTGGGCGACAAAAAACCATACAAGTCCGGTCCAGAATTCCAAGTCCTAGATGATGCCAAACATAAAGATGGCAAACTCGAATCTCACCGTGCCGGTGCACTTTATGCTCTATACGCACCAAAAAACAAAAACCTTAACCCCGTCGGCGAATGGAATTCATCAAAAATTGTGTTAAACGGCAACTCGGTTCAACACTGGCTCAATGGTAAAAATGTCGTTGAAGCTGAGCTTGGAAGTCAAGAATGGAATAAAAAAGTAAATGCCAGCAAGTTCAAAACTTGGGAGAAGTTTGGAAAAAACAAAAAAGGGCATCTTTGTTTTCAAGATCACGGCGATCCCGTCTGGTATCGTAACATCACCATCAAATCACTCGACTAAGCCTTGCAGTGATCAACCCATTTCACGGCCTGCATTAAGAATGGATCCATTCAAGTCGATTTGATTTCCGAATTCTAAATAGAGCATGAGGCAACCATGATATTTCGCGCGTTTGTTTTTAGTTTGTTTTGCGCAGTCATAAATCCAGCATCGGGACAATGCTTTCAATCCGAATCTGAGGCTTCAACCGGAAAAAATTTCAGGAACCTAAACGAAGCCATTGTGTCGATCGAAAAGACTCAAACTCAAGTAAACATAGCCCTAGATGGCCAATTGTTTACAACGTTCGACTTTGATCAATACAACAAACCAATCTTTTATCCCATCTTGGGGCCCGGACAGATCTCTATGACAAGAGACTGGCCGATGAAGAACGACACCGCAGGGGAGAGTAAAGATCATCCCCATCACAAATCGATGTGGATTTCCCATGAAATAAGCGGCATTGACTTTTGGTCCGAAAAAGGGGGAGCCGTAAAAAATGAATCCGTTGAAACGAACTTCGCTGGCGATCCCTTGAACGTGCTTCGAGCCACCTCCAAGTGGATCAAGAAAAGCGACGGGAAGCCCTTACTTACCGACCAAACAACCTATTGGTTTGGAGGTGATCAATCGAGCCGATGGATAAACTGCCTGATCCAGTACCATGCTTCTCACGGTGAAATTGAGTTCGACGACACCAAAGAAGGTCTGTTTGCCATACGAACCCATCCCGACCTTCGCTTGACGGCAAAACCGAAGGCTGGCGTGCAACAGGTGTTTGGGCAGGCAATTAACAGTGAAGGAGTCACCGGCAAATCAATTTGGGGCAAACAAGCCAAATGGGTTCTCTATTATGGCGAAATTGATGGTAAGCCGATGAGTGTTGCGATGTACGACCACCCAACCAATCTCCGGCACCCGACTACATGGCATGCAAGAGACTATGGTTTAGTAACCGCAAACCCTTTTGGATTGCATCATTTTTTGGGGCGCCCCAAAGGCTCAGGCACGTTTAAAGTTCACTCCGGTAAATCTCTTGAACTTCGCTATGGAGTAGAGTTCTTTAAGGGAATCGCAAACCCAGTTTTGATAGAGCAGAAATACAAATTTTTTGCAGCAAAAACGCTCCCGCACCTCACCGCCAAACGCCCATGAGACCCGACTTTCTCATTGGCCTTTTTGAGAGAAAGCAAATGAAAGACACAAACATTAGTATGCAATAACAGGTGCCTGACATGGATTATCAACCAGTTGCAAAGCAACTAATGGCCCACTTGTTGGGTTTGCTCTTCCCAATATTCATGCATTCAATTTGCCTCGGAAATGAGCCTTGGCACCGACACACCATTGACTCGTCGAGTATCGGAGCCGATGGAGTCCGGCTCGCCGACTTTAATATGGACGGAAACTTGGATGTAGTTACGGGCTGGGAAGAATCCGGAGTCATCCGAATATAC
>CALKNI010000026.1 GCA_938091115.1 uncultured Pirellulaceae bacterium
TTATCCGACAAAGAGATGTTCTTAATAGCTCCAGGTGGCATCAATCGGTTTAACCAACCGCTGCTATCCTCTTCTGCGGACGTTCCAATAAATGTAGTCCACTGATTCTCGCCGATTGGCATTGCCATTGCCCATACCGACATCCGAGATACGGCCCCAGCCTCGACTGATGTTAAAACGGCAGACCCCTCTTGGCCACAATCGTCACGAATTCCAATTGCTGTCGGAAACCCGGCAAGCATTGGTATGGAACGCTCACAGAAAATCCTGTATTTCCCTTGAACCATCCGCACAGGCTCCACGCCGCGTTGAGCATCAATAAATTTCTGTTCTTGCACCCCCAGCCGACCAAACGGTTTAACATCGTTTTCTAATTGCTCACGACAAAGATTTTCAAGCAGCTCAAAAACATCCGCAATTTCACCTGAAAATTGCCCACGCGTCAGTTGATAACCGGCGTTACCAAATTCTAAGTTACACTGCTGAAACGTAGGCCAATCCTCGACGATGTCCAGTTTGTCTGCGTGATTTGGACTTTTCGATGGGAGAACTGACGAAATTAGCTCAGGACCAAACGTCCCAACCATCACAATGACTAAACCGGTTGCAATACAATTACTCGTCCAACGGATAACCTTGCCAACAGCTGGGCCGATTGGATTAGTCCCGTTGGTAACATCTGTCGAACGTGGGGGATCCAACTTAATATCAGTTGCCTCCGATGAATCCGATTCAAAATTGTCCGATATTTTATTTCGCATATAAATCAACAATTGACTGTAGCTAGCCTATCGTTCTCCCGCGCGTGCATCGAGACGTCGTAGGTATTCCTCAAGCTCCTGAATTTTCCGCTCTAGTACCGCAATCGCCGCATCTGATAATGGCGGTTCAGATTCGTTGATTTGCTCGCGATAGAGCCCAATGGTGCTACTAACCATCCTCTGTGGCAACCGTTCAATGGAACGAAGAAGTCCTGCAATCCGTTGTTGCCTAACCCAGTCAACGTCTAATTCATAGTTCCTTGAGCTTACCCTTGGATGGAAATCCGGGGCGCCGCCACGCCAGGCAATGAAATCCGGATCTTGATCCAAAGCAATCAATAGTTGACGCCTCGGATTATTTTCTATCGCTGACACAGCAAGTAATACCGGACCGGAGTCTCGAACGAAATCCAAATCAATTTCATAAATTCGCGGAATCCGCCTTGAGGAATTGGAGATGCCCATTTCGGAATGAGTAAAGAAGTCGTCAAGAAATTGATGACCGGTATCGTAGGAAATTTCTCCCAGCCGAGGTAACAACGGGGGGGTTCTGTTGATTTGAGCGCCACTGTGGGTGACTTCTCGACTAATATTTAAAAGGTTAGAGTTCACATTGATTTGTGAAATTGGACCACGAATGATTGGTGCTTGCGTAACAGAAAATTGTTCTAAATCTTCAAGCTCAGGTGCGCCATGC
The DNA here is from genome assembly GCA_938091115.1 of uncultured Pirellulaceae bacterium. Classification (GTDB taxonomy): domain Bacteria; phylum Planctomycetota; class Planctomycetia; order Pirellulales; family Pirellulaceae; genus Mariniblastus. The sequence continues at coordinate 1,459 of CALKNI010000026.1, forward strand.
CGATCAAAGGTTCCAGTCGATGGCCATTCCGCCGGATAGGCATTCCAGTGCGCCCATCGCGGATGCCGGTTTCGCCATCCAACGTTTCTAGCAACTACCTCGGCTCGAATCTTCCAACTCGCCGCATAGCCAAACGCCACCAACGCCGCAAGAAATCCCATCAACAAGGGAAGTGACAGCGCCATCTCCACCGGAGCAAGCCCGCGTCTAAATTGGTGGGAACTTAGTTCGCGCTTAAATTTGTTTCGTTCGAAACGCATTGCATTTTTAAAGGCACCACTCAACCTAATGGGTATTGAGTTGCTGAAATTCTTCAACATTTATCCCTCCAAGGCTAGGCACAACGATAGGCAAGTTTTGCGGCGACGTCTGCAAAATCTGAGGCATTACTGGGGCAGTTGCCGGCACCAATTTACTAACCCAGTTTTGATTCATCAAATCGTGAGCAGTGGAAACACGGCGGCGAAAGACTCCTTCTGGAAAGGCGAACCGCGAGTCGTGGTACAGTCGCCCACGGGGAATAAACAAACGACTTTGCGCATAAGCGACTTGCGCGCTTGGAGATGGGTTTGAAAACAAACCCGGCATTCGCTCGTTCATCTGCTCCCAATACGTGACGCCTACAAACATATAATCGGTTTCAATTTCATTTTGTCGGGACAAATCAGATCGACGGATTTGATAAGGCACATTCGTATCTGGATATTCTTCTTCAAGCAATTGACGCAGATAAGCTTTTGAAAAGCCTCGCCACAAATTCGAGTACTGACTCATCTTCGCGTGCTCATCAAAATCTTGCAGCATTTGACGGTTCAGATAATTTAAGTAACGATTGGCTGCGGCCCGTCTTTCAGTAATTCCTCTGGAAAAATACTCCGGCTGTCGTTGGCTGATGTCGTTAATGGGATCAGCAACAGGCATTTGCGAAAGTCCAGCGCTACCAATCGCCTCGAACTCGTCTCCATTGGTTCGCCACATCCTAGCACGCATTGGCTCGCCACCAGCTAAACCTCGATTTGTAGGGCCAAGTCTCGTTGCAACCTCATCGGCAGCGGTCACGGATAACTGAGGCAGCGCAATCACTAAGGCTCGCTGAAATTCAGGAATCATCTCGAAATCAAGAATTTCCTCCATAACTGGAAGTAAACTCTCTGCAACCATCGCATTTTGTTCGGAAAAAGCGGTGATCAAATCCTGTTCTAAGGGAGTTTTGGAGGGTATGCCTTGTGCTAAATCCGAAAATTTTGTGTGAGGCGCATCGGTGAACTCGGGGGCCATTTCATTCCATTTTGCCAGAATCTCGGGAGTCAACGATTCGGAATTGCGATCCCGCGCTTCGCGGAGATAAGCCGTTAAAGCGAATATGTCGCACATCAAATGATTTGTGAAAACTAGCGTGTTCATACCGCGTGCTAAGACGGTGGAACCCGACATGGTGGCGGCGTCCGCGGCATTTTGAATTTTCACCTTTCGATCGGCATGACGGCCGACGTTCATCAACATTCCCAACACCATGGTCAGGAAAATAAACGCGAAGACAGTCACCACGCTGATCGAACCACTCTGATCGTCGTGGATTCGTCGAATCAAACTTAAAAATAAGGAATGACTTTTCCCTCGACCAGTAGATTCCGAAAAGGAACGCTTACTCATTGAAAGGTCTCCTGCCAATAAGGACGGTGCGGCTTTTGGCCCTCCATACCCATGGTCGCGAAGGCTTTGAGGGGCCAGATAAAAACTTCCCCCGATTGATCTCTCGACGGCGTCGTCCCGTCAGGTGCAATCGAGCCACTGGTTGGTGCAAAAAATCGAATCGGCCCGGGAAGAAGTGGCAGGTTAAATGTCACTAATGCTGTTAATTCATCCTGCCAGCCAATTTCATTGGGATAATATTCGTCAAAGGGTGACACGTCATAGATTTCGGGGTGGATCGGCCACAGAGGCGGATCCCGCCATTCAACTCGCTCATCCCGGATTCGAACGATACGAGGGTGCGACCGGTGCCAAAACGTCAACTGCACGTCAGTATTGGGATAAGAATAAGCAAGCTTGTTTCTAATTCGATCTGAAATCTTAATATTTGTCGCCGAATTTGGATCCAGCCCGGAATAAACTTTTTCCATTCCGATCAATGACCGAGTTCCGTTTTGCCCGAGGGTGTAGCCAAGGTTTCGCGATGGCGCCAGTGGCATACATGCCAAAGTCGCCGCCTGGCGAATTTCCGAATACTTCCCATCGATTGCCGGCGAAACTAAGTACTGTCGCCCTTCGTCAGTAGAATTCACCAAGGTTATTGGATTGGCACCAATACGATTGGCCGTTTCATAATTAGGATCGCCGTTCGCAGGGATCCAAACGGACGCCGAACGGACTGCCGCAAACGCAGAATAATGAACTAGGATGTTCCCAAACATAATCTGGTTCACCTGAACAATCAGCATCAACACCATTACAAAAAACGGCAATGTCAAAACAAAGCTAAGGCTCTGCACCGAACCTGATTCGTTGGAGTGCACCTTTCGGAGTCGAGCGAAATCCGGTTTCGCGCCGCTGAGTGCAACCAAAATCCGCGCGGCAATAACAGCCACTACCAGCCACATGGCCCAAGGCGCGCAGGATGTTAAGATCGCTTGATTCATTCACCCATTTCCTAAAAATGGTCGGGAGTAACAAGTATAAAACTCAACTATCAATTTCCAAGGTTAAAAGAGCACTGCCAATAACCGCATCGCGTAATATTCATCAATTTCCGCCTCAACGGCCGAGACAAAAACAACCTCAATTAAAACAAAAACTCGACAGCTTCGAATTGGACTATCAATAACGCGGCCAAGGCAGCCGGTGCGAGATAAAGTGGAATTTTCAGTTGCTGTTTTTCATCAGGTGACAACTCATCCCAGACACCGACGCCAAACCGACACATTAATTGCTGCACAATGCGTTTAAATAGTTTGAGCATTCCTATTTTCCAAATCAGGATCACGGCTGCCATCGCACCGCCAATTACAAAGGTCCATAAAAGAGTTTCAATTCCCGGCTCCAGCCCTAAGAATGCCCCCATCATGGCAAGTAATTTCACGTCGCCACCGCCGATCTGGAATAATAAAAAGCAAATCAGCATAATTCCACCGCAAGCTGCCAGTCCCGTTAGTGAAGCTCCGAAGCTCACTTCCGAGTACACATTCGAAGCGAACAACGTTTGTCCACCCGACAAAATCAACGCGATTACAATTCCACTGTAAGTCGTCCAGTTATAAATTTTTTGTTGCGACACATCGGTAAGGGTCGCAACAACTGTCAAACACAGCAAAACATACGTCGCAATCATTTACGTGCTTTTTACTGACTTTGTGCGTTGATGGATCCATTTTCCAAGTCCGTCATGCCTTGCTCGAAGAAATTCTTAACTCGAGGCCACGCGACGGTGATTAGGAAAATCAAAATGGGGAGAGCGATCGCGCCAATTATCAAAATTGTTTCAAGGCTGACCCCTCCCTTTTCATCGTTGTGGATTCGCGCCAAAAAGCGCTTTACGTCCAACATTCGCTTCATCTTTTATTCCTTTACAAAAATTAACTAGCTTTGTTTTTGTGAATTTGAAACCATTCAAATTTTACATCAATGGAGATCCAATGATCGTAATTGTCATTTCATAAACCAGCTTTATCATTCGCGGCAGCAAATAAAACAAAAACGCAGCCAGAGGTAAAATGATTCCAAGAACCAATACCAAGTCCAAGCTGGCGACGGCATTCCGCTTGCGAGTTCGTTTTCTCTGAATTGTGCGTTGACAAACTTTCATTTAATTTCTCATACCAATCAAATTAACTGTTCTTTCTTAAACACCTAGGTGGTGATGTTTGGCTGCTTCCACATCGAAGCGGAGGCTTTAATTCGATCTGCCATCCCGCTTTCATACGGTTCCTCACCGAACTGCGGAACATTCCCAGTTGGAGTCAATTGCATCTCAACGCGGTCAGTTGAACCGTTGTCGGACTCCACGTTCAGAGGCTTCAATGTGTACAGCTCGTTGAATTGATATTGTTGATCGGAGGTCAGCCGACCCGCCTCTGTAATTGCATGGATTCGCCGACGACCATCTTCATTTGAGCGGGTCAACTGGACGACGACATCGATTGCCGAGGCGACTTGGGCCCTTGCTACATAGACTGGGATTTCGACGTCGGACATCAGCGATAACGTTTCCAAACGAACCATCGCATCCACAGCAGAACTGGCATGGACGGTTGAGAGACTTCCCTCGTGTCCACTGATCATGGATTGGATCAAATCGAGTGCCTCGCCCGCTCGAACTTCACCAACAATAATACGGTCCGGCCTCATTCTTAGTGAAGCGCGAAATAATTCACGAATATCCATTTCCGATTGAGTTGACTTAGTTGCGGGCTGAGCCTCGAGGTAAAGGCAATGCTTCTGGTGAAGCCGAAGTTCTGAAGTATCCTCGATGACAATGATTCTTTCCGTCTCAGGAATCGCGCGGGACAGTGCTCCCAACATGGAAGTTTTTCCGGTTCCACTACCACCTGAGATAATGACATTTTTTCGCAAGCGAACACAAATTTCCAGAAACTCACGGGCAGATTCGGTAAGGCTTCCAAAGCCCATTAGGTCTTCCAAAGTTAGGGGTTCACTGGAAAACTTTCGAATCGTCAAACAGGTGCCAACGCGGGAGCTTGGCGGAATAATTGCGTGGACTCGTGAGCCATCGGGAAGTCGCGCGTCGAGAACAGGGTGATCTTCATTGATCTCCCGCCCAACTGATTGAGCTAGGTTGTTTACGGCCGATCGCAAGGCGTCTTCGCTATGAAAACCGGAAGCTGTGGTTTGAATCTGCCCTTTTCTTTCGACGAATACCTGCTGCGAACCATTGACCATAATCTCAGTGATCGAAGGGTCGTCAAGAAATTCACCGATCGGTTGCAGAAAGTATCTCAGGCTTGCTTCAAAAACCGCTTGTCTGGACATCTTGGCCCCATGAAATGGTTTACTTCGTCGCGCCGAATCGAAGTTTCAGGTAATTTACTGATATTTTAAGTTGGAAATGGTTTGAGGCCCGTGGATAAGTGTACCTCAGTAAACGTAAGCGGCAAAAAGTTTCCACATAAATTTGATGGGGTTCTATCAGATAAATTGAATTTAATGACTATTTCTGGGAATTTGAACAGCACTATCGATGTCGGCGCACAAAAAAAAGCCTTCCGTTAATGGAAGGCTAGATTCAGTGGAGACGAGGGGGCTCGAACCCCTAACCCCCGCCTTGCAAAGGCGGTGCTCTCCCAATTGAGCTACGTCCCCGAATTTCTCCCAAGATAACCATCTATCTCGGTATTTTCAACCTCATGAAGCCAAACAAGTGGGCGTGCCAGAATTCGAATCTGGGACCTCGTCGTTATCAGCGACGCGCTCTAACCAACTGAGCTACACGCCCTCATTTGACCAATGGCACGAAATCATGCCAAGAATCGCGAAGTTTAAGCAAACAGCCCAATTTGTCAATTCGGCCAAGGTTACTTCTTCGCTATTAAGCGGTTGGCTTTTCGCAAAAACGGAGCGAAAAACTAAAAGGAGTATTCTAGGAACTCGATTTCGACTGTCAAACGGCCTGTTAAGCTCAATTTATCGTCAAATTGTCTCCGAAAACCAACCCCAAATTCCGCGATCCTAAAAAATTCTTGATATCGATTGGAGATTAAAAAGACACTCTATTTTTTATACACAAAATATTGGCTTTTTCAGCGCTCAATGCAATTCCAACCAACTCAACGATTTACCCACTCGATAGATCACAAGTTGTTTTTTCTCTGCAACTCCTCCAGTTTCAAACATTCCTACGGTTGCTTTTTAAAAACGCAACGGTAGGCAAAATCCAGTCTTTATTTAAACCGACCAAATCAGGTAGTCTTATCAACGAACCAGACTTTCTAATTACTCCACAACGGGGTTAGTTTAAAGTTTTCGTTTTCGAAAAACAGTTAATTGGAATGGAAGTTCCACCAAATAACTTGCTGCGACTTACATTAACCGGGTGACAGACAGGTGTTGTCAATGAATATTGGATTTGCTTCTATATCGTTCCGTTTAATAATTGCCACAACCAGCTTTACTTTTGCTTTGATTGGTACCGTTGATATCCAACATTCCAGTGGTCAGGATGCCGCACTAATAAAGGCACTCTCCATTAAGGCAAAACAGGATGTGGATTACGAACGCCCTACCGCCGACGTCTTGGAACAATGCGTATTTGCAAAGACGAAAAATCCAGCAGGTTTTGTGGTCCATCATATTAGCGGACGAATTCTCAGGCGGTTCGTCGATACCAATGGCGACAAAAAACTCGATCACTGGGCTTACTTTAACAACGGCCTCGAGGTCTACCGAGATCTGGATACGAATTTTGACGGACGCACGGACGAATATCGATGGATTGGGCCGGCGGGTATTCGATGGGGCGTCGACCCGAATCAAGATGGAAAAATTGACAAGTGGAAGATGATTTCTGCAGAGGAAGTGGCCTACGAATGTTTTGAGGCAATTCGTTCTCGCGATGGCGATAGATTTAATCGACTTTTACTTAGCACAACCGAACTCGATGCACTTCAACTGGGTGATAAATTAAATCGTGACGTGGCGGCTCGAGTTCAAAACGCCATCAACGAATTTTCCAAAATGGCAAGACAGCAGAAAGTTATTGACAGAGACTCCAAATTTTTAGACGCGGGAAATGGCCGACCTCAGCTAATGGCCGGAGGCTCCTTTGGTAATCAACGCGATCTCGTTATCTACGACCAAGCATCCTGCTTTTTCGAATCGGAAAAGGGCAATCAAATCGCGCTTGGATCGCTGGTTCGGGTTGGAAATGTTTGGAAAATGGTCGATCTACCTGAAATCGTAAATTTCAATTCAACACTGGCAAGTGGAGGCGCATTCTTCCCCTTGCCGCAATATGGTAATACCAGCACGGCAACTCCAACCGTAGCGGGGGAGAATCTTTCAAAGCTATATGATCAGCTAACCAAGATCGATGAGAGCCTTGCCCAGGCCAAAGGTGCTCGAGTTCAACAACTCGAAAAACAGAAGGCAGATGTGTTTGTACAATTTTACCTCAAAACCGATGACCCTAAAATGAAGCAAAATTGGCTTGAAAACCTTGCGGATTCTGTTGCTCACTCTTACCAACAAGGGCGCTTCGAGGACGGCCTTAAGTATTTGGAAAAATTTATTGCAAGTCAAAAAAATTCAGAGGGGATGGACTACGTGGTGTGGAGCAGTGTTTTTGCTGAATACGGCCGCACAAATTCAATCGGAACGAGCCAACAACGCGAGGCTGCCTATTCCAACATGATCTCAAGGCTCGATAAATTCCAGAAACAGTATCCTGCAAGTGAAAAATCTGCAGACGCTCTAATTCAATTGGCGGTTCACGACGAAGTAAATTCTACTGACGACCTTAGCAATGCAATTGAATGGTATGAAGCGTGTTTGGAGAGATTCCCCGACACCAAATACGGCAGACGGTCCCAAGGCGCGCTCACAAGATTGAAGGGTGCAAAAGATGGCATACTCCTAACGTCCAAACGCGCAGGCAGCCAGCCTTTCAAGCTTGGAGAAATAAAAAGCGAAATAATCATACTTCATTTTTGGGAGACTTGGTGCTTTTCCGATACGGACATTCAAGAATTAGCGAGACTGGCAGAAAAATACAAAGATGAATTAACTATCATCGGCTGCAACATCGAAGGGCCCAACGCTACTGAAGGAACAAAAAGGTTTCAGAAATTTTTAAAAGACCATCCGGAAGTAAACTGGCTTCAATTGCATGAACCCGGAAGCGTCGAGGATAGTCCACTTGCCCATCAACTGGGAATCTCAACAGAACCCGCTGTGTTTTTGCTCGACGGCAAGGGCAGGCTGATTGAAAGCAACATTGGCGTTTCAAACCTTGAACGCGAGATTGAGCGGCAATTAAATTAAAGCCAATTCCCTTTGGTGTCATGAATTTTGCGAATCCAATGCTGAAGGCGGTTAAGTTCGGCTGATTAACAATTAGGATTTTTAATGTTGAAACGAAATGCTCAAATTCAATTAACTCGCTTAACGGGTCTCAGCGTCTCTGCCCTCTTTGCTTGCTTGCTGCTAGTGCCCTCGGGTGCCCATGCAAGCAACGGCGGCGGGGAACTAGCTACTGGAGTGTCTTTTACGTCGCGTGAATTTCTGTCTCATCCTTCCCGAAACGATAAACCAATCTTTCGCTACGCAGTCTCGGGCGGTGCTCGTGGGGCCAATAAACCGATAGATAAACTCTTAATTTTTGACAACGGTAATATTTTGGTGACAGGAGACGTTGGCGTACCTGATCGCGAAGCAAAACTCAGCCCAACCGATCTAAAAGTGTTCAAAGACTTCATCCTTGAGAAAAGCGATTTTTTCAGTTTAGACTCCGCCGATATTGAAAAACGAATGAATCAGAACGGAGCTACGGCGATTGCTGATGGCTATAGCTCCATCTTCTCCAGCAATTTTGAGGGGAAAATTCACGAAGTCGAAATATATTCACTCTGGACCGCTACAAAAAGCTTTCCAAATTTCGACGCAATTAAAAAGTGCGAAGCCATTGAAAAACGTTGTAAAGAAATTATTTCAGTAGTAAATCTTGGCGATCGCGGTCCCAAGATCTTAGAAGCAGTGAATGCTGAAATCTCAAATAAAAAACTTGGCATCCAAGCATTTGAACTTAACGAAATGCGCCTTGCATCGCAATTGGCCGGGGGGAGGTTTCAGGTCAGTTTCAGTAGAGTTCATGCCGGCAACACTGATGATCCGCCAAAGGCGATGCACGCGATCTATTTCGTAAAACAGACCGGTGCCGAACCGCAAATCTCCTTTTACAATCTTCCCAAGCAATAGTCGGCGACTTTACTAATCGCGCCTTGCTTCTAACGCAGCGTGCTGGCTCACACAAAACCATCGTCCAAAGGTGAAAACCTAGTTTGTTTACCCACTCGGACTCAAACCCAAACATCTCCCCAACTGGCCGGAGCCTCATTTGGCATGGGCGGTTTGGGATCCGACATTCTTGCCTCGAGAATCCGAACTTCTTGATCGATCGAAACTAATAGATTCCTATAATTTCGGTTCGTCATCATCTTTGGATTCGATCGAGCCTTAATTTCATAAAGCTGTTTTATGCTGGTTAATTGCCTAGCTGCCAACTCAAGTACGCGATCGACATGGTTTTCGTCTCGCGTTGGCCAAAGATTTTCGCGACAGAACATGACCACCAATGCGGCGGCAGCCCTTATCTCCTGAGGGTGTCGCTTGGTTTCCAACTGCAGGGTTCCGTGGATTAAGCGCATTGCTTGCCCCCACGGATTCAACGTTTCAAGCCAACGCTGGCCATCTTCTGTCTGCCAAGGAGCAACGACCTCGCCTGCTTGTTGATTTGACATAATTCACTCCCAAAAGGGTTGCCACGATGAAGGAGGCTCAATAGCCGACTGCCGGTTTGACATTCCCATCCGCCGACTAAGGATCTCAATTTCTCGCCTGAATTCTTCTAAAGTCTTGTTGTATGACTGATGCTCCGCAACTGTTAATGGCTTACCCGAGCTTGATTTAGGTGGCTCCTTGGAAATTTGTCGGGCTTTTCTCAAAATCGCTTTCAACGTTCCCCGCTCATTCTCTGGCCACATTTCGTCACGTCCGAGTAGTATTCCAAATGCAACTATCATTCGCATTTGATCAAGCGAAATCGAACCTTCGGGCTTTTGGAGTTCGTCATCGATGAACATCGCGATGTTGGTCTTTCTAAAAAGAGCGTAAAACCAATTTTGAGCCTTGGGGTGTATCCAAGGTGACAAATCATTAAGCTCTTTCATACCGTCAAACCCTACTTCCATTCGTCATGACAATTATTACACGACTGATCGATTAAATTGATCGCGGTCGACGCAGCATTGTAATCTTGGTTAAGACAAGCGTTTTTTGTTTGATTCGCCGCTTCAATCATTGCTTTTGATAATTCAAGATAGCCGTCGTCATCCGCATCGGTCATGTTTTCCATCATTAAGGCATATCCCATCGCCGCAACCAATTCTGATTCGTGGAAAATCTTTTCTGTACCATCGGAAAATTCTTTTTCGTTTGAACTCAACTGCTTAAGCAATTCTCTCGACTCCTGAAGCCGCTTCATGATTGGACTACGGTCAACAACCGCGGACCAATCCAATTCTTCAGGTGCTTTTTCAGACGCATTAAAATTCCCGCCGCGCACCATCTCCTCTAAATCACCCTTGCGGCGTTTACAACTTTCATAAGCTTGGATCGTACCGACTCTCGAATTGGCCGCAGCGCGCTCGAATGAAATTTGCGCCTCATTTGCAAATCTTTTCCATCTCACCTCAGAATCGTATTCGCGCACAATTCCAAACAGCATAGAAAGCATTGAAAACGACTGATGCGCTTTGGAATACTCGCTCTTAAATTTGACCGGAGTGGTTACTTCTATGGCCAGACGTTTCTGGATCGCCTTGACCTCGTCTTCGATTGTCGTTGCCGACACAAGTCCAGACCATTTTGAGCTAGTCCCTGATGGTGTCGGTTCACTGCCGGGAGATTCCACGCCTCCGGGTTTCCTTGTTAAGCCGGTTTCACCGGGAGAAAGCTCAGCTGGCCTTGGCCCAACAAGTCCGTCTTCAAAAAGATTTCGAAAGTAAATGCCATCCCATTCTTTATCTGAAAATTTGGGTCGCTTTACGCGGGTAACCCTTTTAGACTTTCGCTCTTGCACCTGAGTCGCAGCAATTGTACCTCCAGCGAAGGTAGAAAAGATCAAAAACCAGACAATCAACGTCTCTCGACACATATTATTATTTCCGCAAATAAAAGTCTTTTGGCCTAAAATAAT
>CALKNI010000027.1 GCA_938091115.1 uncultured Pirellulaceae bacterium
AAGATCCAGGGGAATTGCATTCGAAGCAGACTGCGAAGGGCTATGCTGCTACCGCGAGGCTCTAGTCCATGTTGGTTGACAACGCGAAGATGCATAAGGTTCCGTCCAATCGACTGCCGCCAAAAATAAATTGAGAAGGTATAGGCAAGCAGAGGTAGGAACTTGCATGCTTCCAAAAGGAATGACATTTCCGGTCGATCGCCACCGAACAACCGAAAATTTGAAAATCCCAAAGCAACTTCCAACGTGATTGCAAGTGAGAAAACGGTTGCAGTGTCGATTGCGGCAGCAATTAAGCGAGGAAAAAACCTCGCAGAGATTTTGGAACCTGGTTGTATTGCTTTGACTTCGCCAAGCAATGCGTCATAGGATTGGTAACGGTCTGCTGGATCTTTGGAGAGCATTTTCTGAAGGATCGCTCTCCATGCTTCGGGGATGTGCTGAGGCCATGGCGTTGGGAATTCCAGTTGCTTGTTTTTGTGTGTTTCAATCCAGTCAGGAATGTGCGTTCCGTTAAGTGAAACTGGAAGTTCGCCAAAGGTCAATTCGTAGAACGTCACCCCTAACGCATAAATGTCTGATTGAATAGACGGAAGTTCACCGCTCAAGAGTTCCGGTGAGATATAGTTCGGAGTGCCTCCTAAAAGTCGGTCTGAATTGCTAGACGCACTTCGAGCCATTCCAAAATCCGAAAGTTTGGCGGTTCCATTTTTTGAGATCAGTAAATTGGATGGTTTGATGTCACCGTGGATAATATCTAACTCAAATGCGTAATCGAGAGCGGTGACAATATCCAGAGCGACGCGAGCTAAATCCACAAAAGGCATTGACTTTGATTCAATACGCTGGCTCAGTGGTTCCCCGTTTACAAGTTCCATCGCAAGGAACGGTGTTTCGTTTTGCTGCCCTACGTAGTAGATGGTGACGATATTGGGGTGGGTGAATCTGGCCTGAGAAATGGCTTCCTGTAGCAATTTCTCGACCTCGTTGTCAGAGCTGGCAGCACCTTCGCCAATTCCAGAACGAAGTAATTTCACCGCGACGTATCTTTTTAAAGATGTGTCAAAAGCGCGGTAGATTTGCCCTACGCCTCCTTTGCCAAGCGGAGAGACTAATTGGAAGTGCCCGAACATGGATCCGCAGAGGTTTTCCGCCTCGATTTGTTCCTCTGTCTCGACTGGGGGCACCACTGCAAAGCTATCGGAGCTCAGACAGTTTCCAGTTGTCGAATCAGTTTGGTTATTTGTTACTTCGATGGGGACCGTAACGCCTAAATCTTCGTCGAGTAACTTAGGAGAGACATTTCGTCCACAGGTCTGACATGTTCCCCCAACCTTTGGGTTCAGAACGAGTTGATTGCCGCACGTGCAGTGATAAAGTACCGATCGCTGCGGCGGATTGCTCGTGTCATCCTTTGGCATTGTGCTATGTCAGGTAGTTTTGGAAATTTAAGAGTCGTCAATCCTCTACTGTAATCGTTGTTGTGGTTTGAGCGAACCGAGAATTGTGGAACCGGGACATTTAATTTGCATTTAATTGTAGCTAACAAACAGAAAGATTCTTACTTTAAAAGATCTTCAGCGCAGGAAGTGTTGACGAGGTATTCAGCTATCCCGGGAAAACAGTAAAATTAGACTGACGGTGAAGCGCGCCTTTCTCTTGGTTTGCGTTGTGGTTTTTTTACCCCCTTCAAACAAAAAATGAAACTGATCATGAAATTTCCTGCTCTGATATTGACCAATGAGTTGATGGAAAAAGCTGAGGCCGAGGGTGGACCTGCTCGTTGCTTATTGTCGTCCGTTGAGTTGGAGCGTGATACTCTAGGAACAAGTGGCGTTTTAGTCCGCGTGCAATTTAGTGCGTTAAATTACAAGGATGCTCTAGCTGCGTCAGGGAATAGTGGTATCGTTCGGAAACTGCCATTGATTCCTGGGATTGACGCCGTTGGAACGGTGGTTGAACCCAATGGTTCTGGTCTGCAAATAGGTGATGAAGTTCTGATTGCCCATGCGAAATTTGGAACCTCTCACCATGGTGGATTTTCAAGCTTGGCGAGAGTTCCAGCGGACTGGCTGGTGAAACTACCGGTCGGATTATCGGCGGCAGAGGCTGCAATCTGGGGGACTGCGGGGTTTACGGCGGCGCAATCGGTTCGGCAGCTGTTAAATCACGGAATCAGTCCAGAGTTGGGGGAGATTTTAGTGACCGGCGCCACCGGCGGTGTGGGTGTGTTTGCTGTGCAATTACTTGCGAAGCTTGGGTTTAGGGTCACAGCCTCGACCGGAAAGTGTGAGCGTTATGACCAGTTATTAAAGTTAGGGGCGGAGAAAGTCGTTCCCCGCGAGGAGATCTTGGATTCGTCAGATTCGCCACTGTCGAAGAGTCGGTGGGCAGGAGTTGTCGATTGTGTTGGAGGGACCACACTTAATTCTGCTATTCGAGCAACACAAGTTGGTGGTTGTGTTACCGCCTGTGGATTAGTGGCGGGGCACGAGCTTGAGTTGACTGTTTACCCGTTCATTCTCAGGGGCATCGCTCTCTGTGGAATTGACAGTGCGAATGTTTCACAAAAATATAGGCAGGAACTATGGAGTGTCATCGCTTCTGATTGGAGTTTGGATGTACGAGGTGTGAGCAGGGAAATAGGATTGCATCAGGTGCCCAATCAGATCGACAACATTTTAAGGGGTTTGGCTTTTGGCAGAACGCTGGTTCAAATCCCAGGGTAAGTTGTAGGACCGGGGTCGTTGGGGCGGCTTGCCCGGCTATGGTACACTGACAGGCTTGTGAGCTAACTGCGGTTCATCACTTTTTTTCACCAGACACGAAACTGCTGAACTCGACGTGGCAAAACAAATTCAACTTCGAAACGTGAGAGTCAACAACCTCAAGGAGGTAAGCCTTGAAGTTCCTCACGGGCAATGGCTGTCGATTTGTGGATTGAGTGGCAGTGGTAAATCGAGTCTTGCCTTCGATACGCTTTATGCAGAAGGTCAGCGTCGTTACATCGAGAGTTTGTCGCCGCATACTCGTCAGTTTATGTTCCAGTTAGACCGTCCCGATGCGGACGGAATTGCGGGGATTCCCGCTGCGATTGCCGTTCGTCCGTCGCAGGGGAAATTCGGGAAAAAAACTACGCTTGGAACCGCGTCAGAAATCACTGAGTATTTTCGACTGACTTATTCGAAAATTGGTCATTTGATTTGCCCGGCATGCCGCATCAAGGTGACGAGCCACAATCCGCAATCTGTTGCAGAATCATTGGGGGCGATTGAGAGTGGCGTTCGTTTTCAGATCGTCTATCCCGTAAGCCCTGAAGTTGAAATGCTTGAGGCTTTGGGTGAGGCTATGCGGGCTGGTTTTCCCCGAGCCATCGTTGGTGATGTGACGGTTGAGTTATTGCGAGCTGATCGTGATTTAGCACAAACTGGGAATGTGAAGCCGATCAGAATCGTCGTCGATCGTTTGAAATCCGGAGGCGCGGATGCGTCTCGCCTGCGAGAGTCAATTGAGTTGGCGTTTTATTGTGGTGTTGGTAATTGTGAGATTTGGTTTGAGAAGCAGTGGCAGCCAAATATGAAAGAATGCTCGGTTGATGGAAGGACCTGGTACGTAAACTCATATTCACGGGATTCAGTTTGCAATGCTTGTTCGAGATCATTTTTGCGACCCGAGCCCAGACTTTTTAGTTTTCAGAATTCAGCGGGTGCGTGCGTGGGGTGCCAAGGCGTAGGATTTGAAAAAGATTCACCTGAACAAGCGTGCCTTCAATGTGGTGGATTGCGACTTAACCAAGACGCTCTTTCTTATCATGTTGGAGACAAGAATCTTGGCCAATTAGGAAAGTTGACGGTGGACCAGGCCATTGAATGGTTGGAACAATTGTTGCTTACCGAATTTGAGCGAAAATCAATCGGCATGTTGTTGGTTCAGATTTCCGCGAAATTAGACTACCTTACGCAAGTCGGTTTGGGCTATCTAAATTTGGATCGCTCACTTCGGTCGATGAGTTCCGGAGAGGTTCAACGCGTTTCCTTAACCGCTGCATTGAGTTCGACGCTTGTTGATCTTTTGTATGTTCTCGATGAACCGTCTTTAGGGTTGCATGCGTTTGACATTGACAAATTAGTTGAAGCAATAAGGAGTCTCCACCAGAGGAATAACACAGTCGTGGTTGTCGATCACCAACCACGCATCATTGAGTCGGCTGAGCGCATCATTGAGATTGGCCCAGGCGCAGGCCAAGCGGGTGGAGATATTGTGTTTGATGGTACTCGCGAGGCATTGCTGAACTCGGAAGTGAGTTTGACCGGTCAGTTTTTGTCCGGAGTTCGCGGGATTTCAAGTGGTTCTGAGAATCGACGTTCTTCACGCGGGCGAATTAAATTGGTGGGTGCCTGCGGGAATAATTTAAAAAACGTTCATGTAGAGTTTCCGCTTGGTTGTCTGTGTGTCGTGACTGGAGTGAGTGGCGCCGGTAAAAGCAGTCTCGTTCGGCAAACGCTTTATGCGGCTCTTTGCGATCGAAAGCAGAAAACAGCTGAGGATCGGTTGCCGTATGGAGAAATTTTTGGTGAGGGCCATATTGATGAAGTGGTGCTGTTGGATGCTTCACCGATCGGGCGAACCGCTAGAAGTAATCCCGTTACTTACGTGAAGGCGTTTGATGACATTCGACGGACATTTGCGGAGACGGTGGATGCTAAAACGAGAAATATCAAAATGGGGCAGTTTAGCTTCAACGTGAGTGGCGGTCGTTGTGATAAGTGTGAAGGTGCGGGTGAATTAGTAATTGATATGCAGTTTTTGGGTGACCTGTCCGTCGCTTGCGATCAGTGTGCCGGACTCCGGTATCGTGATGAAGTCCTCTCGGTTAAGTACCGGGGGAAAAGTATCGCAGATGTTCTTAAGATGACGGTACGTGAAGCGTTTTCATTTTTTCGAGGGCAGCCTAAGGTTCAGGCCAAGCTAAAGTCATTGATTGATGTGGGCCTTGACTACATTTGTCTTGGGCAACCCGCGCCTTCGCTATCTTCTGGAGAGGCACAACGATTGAAACTTGGGCACTATTTGAATGCATCTAAGTCAAAGCGGGTATTGTTTGTGATGGAAGAGCCAACCACCGGATTGCATATGAGCGATATCAACCGATTACTGGATTGCTTCGGGGCGTTACTTTCGGTTGGCCACTCCATGATCGTGGTTGAGCATAATTTAAGCCTTATTAAAAATGCTGATTGGATTATTGATCTTGGCCCAGGTGCGGGGGAAGCGGGTGGGCAGGTGGTGGCTGAGGGGACACCTGAAAGAGTAGCTCAGGTTTCGAATTCAAAGACAGGCGTTTATCTTCAAGAAGAGCTGGCTCGTGGTTAAGTTGGAGGTGAGTTATAATTTATGCCCGTAGTTAAAGTTGTCAATTGCGAGCTGGAATGCGTAAGTCCAAGAACAGGTTGCTGAGGTGTCGCTGTGTTTTTATTTAAAAAAGGAAACGAAAGGTCCCCCCTTTGAATCAAGGTCAGAACAATCTATCGCAGACTGGGCGTTATGCGAGGCAAATTCGGTTTCCCTCGATTGGCGAGACGGGTCAGGCGTCGTTGTCTGCATCTACCGCGGTGGTCGTTGGTTGCGGTGCGCTCGGGTCGGTTATCGCCAATACTCTGGCGAGATCGGGTGTAGGACGGCTCAAAATTGTAGATCGGGATTTTCTCGAATTCAGTAATCTGCAACGACAGGTATTATACGATGAGCAGGACGTTAAAAATGGATTGCCCAAAGCGATTGCTGCGGCGAATAAGCTTGCCAAAATAAATTCTTCGATTGAAGTCGAGCCTTTCGTGGTAGATGTAGACGCATCGAATGTCGAATCCCTGTGCGAAGGCGTCGATGTGATTTTGGATGGTTCAGATAATTTCGAGATACGTTTTCTACTCAATGACGTTTCAGTGAAGCACTCGATCCCGTGGGTCTACGGAGGTTGTCTTGGCGCTGACGGTCAGACCATGACGGTGTTGCCGGGCGAAACTGCGTGTCTGAATTGCCTTATGCTGGATGGGCCTCCGCCCCCGGGGACGTCTCCAACATGTGATTCCTTTGGTATTTTATCTCCAGTAATAAATTTAATTGCTTCTCTTCAAAGTATCGAAGCGATGAAGATACTCTCGGGGAATCGCGCATCGGTCAGTCGGTATCTGACGGTTGCATCCTTGTGGGAGAGCGAAATTCGACAGATGGATATTTCCGAGCTTCGAAATAAAGTTGAATGTCCAACGTGTCGCCGAGGTGAATACCATTGGCTCTCAGGAGATCGGGAGAGTCATTCAGCGGTTCTCTGCGGACGAGATGCAGTCCAAGTCAGTTTCCCTGGGCGTGATCAGATTTTGTTGGGCCAGTTGGCGGAGCGGCTGGAATCACTCGGACGCGTCGAAGCCAATGAGTTTTTGCTGCGTTTCCACGTTGATCAATACGTGATGACTGTTTTCCCCGACGGTAGAGCTATTATTTCTGGTACAGAAGATATGTCTTTAGCAAGAAAACTTTATACGCAGTATCTTGGAAGTTGAAGCGTTGGTCAGGCGACTGAAGAGCAGATCTCAACAAGGTGTCCGTCGGGATCATAGATGTAGACCTGTTTTGCACCGTCGGGTCGAGTTTTAGGCCCTTCTCCTATTTTTATTTCAAGGTTGTTGATGGCGTTCATTGCGTCTTCAAAATTGTCTACGGTGAACGCGAAGTGGTGGCCTCTCGAGATGCTTTTTACTTGGCGGTCGCCCCAGCCTGCGAGTCCGGCGAGTTCGCTGGAGCAAGTGGCGTGGATTTGCACCGCGCCAATTTGAAACCATGCTCCAGGAAAGTCAAAGGCAGGACGTTGCGATTCTGTCATTCCTAAAAAGTCGACATAAAATTTCCGTGTCGCTTCAAGGTCATCGACGATTAATGTGATGTGATCAAAACTGGTTACGGCAAGTGAATTTTCTGTCTGCATCAAAAAGTACCTCAATTGATTAGTTGAGAACACTATAGCAGTTCGGAAACATAGTTCCCAATTGCGCTCAACGAAACGAAAAAAACACGCCCGAAGCTTGCACTCGAAGCGTGTCTGAGTTGAATTGGGTTGAAAGGCCCCGGTTGTTTATCTAAATATTTCTAAACCAAGTGACAGGCCATGGAAGAACATGTCGTCAGAATCACTTGTGTCCGAACCAGTGGTTGGGTTGATTGTGACAGGAATATTATCCGCTGTCGAAGCAACCTCGCCGAGCCAAAATGCATTGTAACCAAATCGCAGTCTTGAGCGTTTGCCGAGTTTGTAGTGCCCGTTTAAGCCAAGTTCGATCGTTCCGGAAAACGCCGTATTCGTATCGGTTAAATCCAGGAACTGAACCCCGGCATTATTTAGTTTCGTTTTGACGCGGTTGGGGTTTGCGTAGACACCAAATTTCCCAATGGTCGACCAAGATAATCGGTAGCCAACATCGTAAAACAACTCGTAGCCTAGATGGCCACCGAGAAGATTGTTACGGGTCGACAATTCAAAATCTCCAGTCTCGCCCGCAAGGTTTTGACTTGTGATTTGATATTCATCTTGAATGTAAATGTATCGAAGGCCGACGAAGGTTCGGATGACATCCCAACCCCAGTCATTTCGGTTGTATTCCAGACTTTGGAACATTGTCGACTTACTTTGGGACTGCTCGACTGCATTGCGAAAGGCTGTTGTTTCCACCGCAAACGCTCCCGTGCTAGGGAATCCGACGGTAATGCGTCCGAGAGGATCTGTGTGAAAGGCTGATTCGGACAGGTTAGCAGATCCAAAATATGATAATTCGTCGCCATTCGCGGCATCCTCTCGGCGACCAATGGTTGCTCGTGCACCAAAGAGGTTGTTTTCGAAGTTGTTCAAACCACCAAAGTTCGAAATTGCAATGGTACCATCGTATCGGTCAAGATAGATCGCATCGAAGATGAAGTATTTTCGAGCGGAAGAGACAGAACCACTGTTCCCGAATCTAGCTGCCACGGTGCCACTGTCGAAACAGCCGCGCGAGCCGCACGATTGGCAAGCCGCATAATCTGCTTCGGCAGTACTCATTACACCGCATTCAGGGCAGCCGGAACCACTGCATCCCAGGCAATCTTTGACAGCGCTTTTGAGCGAAGACGGTTCTCCGGGAAGCGTATCAAAGTAAGTTGGCGTTGCTTTAGGTTGTGCTGCAACCCGAGTTGATGCCGGGGAGGCGATGGGTGGATTTGCAGCGATTGGATTGGACTTTTCTTCCATGACCAAGGGAGTGGCCAGTTCGGCGACAGGCAAAGCGATAGGATTTTGCGGAGTTTCTGGCAACGGATTGGGAGCTGGGGTGGGAGCTTCATTGATCGCCAATGCTTTTGGAGGGGCAATTGGAGTTGGCTCCTCTGCTATTAATTCTCTCGATGGCGGGACTGGAATGCTTTGTGGCGAAATTTCCGGCGCACGTGGAGGTAGTGTACTGCCCTGCACGATTACTGGAAACTGTTCCCTTGGCGAATCCGGGGCAACCATTGGTGAGTTTTTGACTGGTGCGGTTGCGTCTTGGTTTGAATTAACTATCTCAATGGAGTCTTTGGCTTCGCCTTGCACAATTTCAGGAACGAAGGACTGGGGAGTTGTAGCGACCTCGGAGAGACTTTTGCCGGAGACGATTGGAGGAATGAATTGTTCTACTTCGCCGGTTCTCTCCTGTTTTTGATTTGCGTAGAGTGAGACACCAGCTTTTGAAAGATTGCTCGGTGTTTGTCCCTGGTTCCATTTGGCTGCCTGTGAAATTGCTTCTTCAGGTAAATCTTGGTTTTGGTCGGATTCTTCACTGGCATTTGGGTTGTCGGCAATTTGACTCGCAGTATTTGGTTCTACCTTCTCAACGTTTTTCAACCCGGTAACTATGGGTGGAACTGAAACGGTTTCCACTTTCGCTGCGTCTACGATCAACTCTGAAGTGGGCACTGGCTCGACAAAAGTTCCGGGCAGAGAGGTCTTTTCCGGAGAGGCAGTTTCAGCAATCTCGGGAACTGTTGGTGGGATTTCCATCAAGATTAAATCAGATGGAACACGAGGCGCTCCAACGGTGGTTTCTAGAATCTTGGTCGTTGATTCCTCAGCGAGCTGGGCTGTAGGAATCATTGGCGCGAGAGGAGAAAGCGGCATTGCATCGGGAATAGGTAGGGCAGAATTGGGTGTGTTGTCTGGTACCGTAAATGCGTCGTTTGCCCCGGCTACAATTATCGGCGGAAGCTCGAGCACCTGAGGCTCCACTGCAGGAGCAGGTACTGGTTTAGGAAAAATTGCGTCTGCCTGTACAATTGGCGGTGCGACGAAGATAGGTGGCGGGGAAGTGGGAAGAACTTCGGTCTGACCGGTCACGATCGGCGGGAGAATATTCCGAACATCCTGTTTGGGAACTGGATCGGCGGCACGGATTGCACCAAAGGCATTGCTGGGCGCAGTTTCAGTGGTGCGAACGATTTCGATCGCATTTGAGTTGGTTTCGTCAAGTTGTTCAGCGTCTTGCAATGCGAAACACGGCGCGATAGCTGGACCTGAAATTGTTGCCAAAATGGCAATCATTTTAATCTTGAAGTTTTGATTCATCTGTCAATCGACACCCATAGAGTCATGATTGGACACTAAACATTCATGCCCAATCATCTTTTCGGCTTCCCACTTTGGTAACCTTTGCCGATTTTGAGGATTTTTCAACATATAACGAAAGTACCGATTTTAAGATCCTATTTTGGGCGAGTGTTAAGAAGGGGTGGATAGGCTGTTGATTTCTTTGTCGAATGCTCATTAAACAGGCGAATTGATTGTTCACTCCTAGTGGTTTGCTAGCAAATGTTTTGATTTTAGATCTGTAATCGCGATTCCGGGGAAGTGGATTAGTTTGAGCTGGGGCAGTTTGGGTCGACAAGGTTGAGGCGGAGTGGGGGTAATCGTGGATAAAAAGAAGTCAACGACTTAGGACATTAGACTACGATATAGGGGTCGTTTCGAAGGATTGATAACGAGTTGGCGATATGAAATGCATGCTTCGGTTCGGCTCTGGCTGCATTTTCCATATCGCAGAGGTTGTTTGTTTTAATGTTCTTTCAATTCAATTTGTTGTCATGAACTTTTTTCTGTTCCATCTAATACGCTTACTTTGGGCTCCCGTCGCTGCCGTGATTGGTTTGGCAGACTGGTTGCGAGGTACGCTGGAAGCATCGATAGGAAACCGGGCATTTTTAATGGGAATGCCGGCCTTTCTTTTAGCGCTCTTTGGACTCAGCGCATTGTTGTGTGCTCGTATCGGACTCGAAAGCAATTTGGAGGATCGTTACCTTGGCGAATTAAAAAGGCGAGACCATCGCAAGTCAGTCTTATTAGATGAGTTACGACGTGAAATCCAAATGTTGCAGGCTTCTCAGCAAATTGGATCAAGGAATTCTTCCGCCGGTAATTTGTTGGCGAGCGATGACCCCCGAAGTTTGGAGTTGGAATCTTTGCGAGATGGGCAAGGTATCGTGTTGCAAAAGTTGATTGAGTTAAATCCTGACGAGCCTGATTACTTATTTCGGTTTGGCATGTTGTCTTTTGAAAAGGTGAACAACAAAGGCGGGCGTCCGGGTCTCGGTCGATGTTTGGCATTGCTGAATTTGGCTTCTCCCCTTGATAAACCAGGATATGTGAAAGGTCATCTTTGGCTCGCTAATTATTACATGGCTGCCAAGGTTAAAACGCGATCGGAGGCGGTGAAAAATTTGCAACTCGCGGCGGCACATGCAGATCAGTGTTTGAAAGTCGAGCTTGATAATTTGCGTGCCAAACAGATCAAAGCGACGTTGTTACTTGCTCAACAAAAAAATCTACCAACTGCCTATGACCTTTTCCTAGAGCTTTTTGAAAGAGATCCCCTCAACTACAAAGCGTTAAAGCGTGTAAATATTTTGTTGGATCGAAGCGAGCGTAACGAAGTCGTGCTTGAGAAAGCAATCGTTCGTTTTAATAAAGAGCTTGCCCTCGGGGGAATGGATATTGGAAAAGAATTGCAATATTGGTCTGAGTTAATTGCTTGCTACATTGAGAGCAAGGATTTGGTTGCTGCAGAGAAAAAATTAATCGCAGAAATAGAGAGACGTGGTGCTGCTGGTGAATCGGATGTTGTTTGGGCGGAGAGAATGTTGTCGTCAGTGATGATTGCGCAGACGCTGGGACTGAGTCAATCAGATTTTGAAGCGACGATTAAAAGGCTTGAGTTTCTTTCAAGGGCGATCGATTACAATGCGAACAATTCAGATGCAAAAATGCAACTAACACGTGTTGCCGGGAATACGGATGCCGAACTCAAGAAGCGGGCGCTGAAGATCTATGATCCTGCAGACGATGTAGATCCACCTGCGAATGTTTTAAACGAAATTGGGTCTCAAGCGCTGGGGCAAGGCGATTATTCGAAGGCGTTGATTTATTTTGACTTGGCCAACAAAAAAGCGCCCAACAATCCTGAGATTCTGAACAACTTGGCTTACATTTACATTGTTGGAGAACGGCCCAATCCTCAGTTGGCGCTTTCTTTAGTCGACCTGGCCATCCAGCGGATAACGAATACTGCCCAAAAAGATAAATATATTTCGTATTTCTTTGATACACGTGCTCAAGCATTGATCAAGATGAAGCGTTGGACAGATGCTGCGGCCGATTTGGAAACGGCTCTTAGCTCACGCCCTAAGAATCAGAAAATCCTTGAGTCGTTAATCGAGTGCTATCAAAAGGCGGGACTCGATGCGAGTCCCTACGAGGAACGTTTAAGAGTCGTAATAGAGGAGCGCCTCAATGAATAGAGATCTCACGGGTACGGGGCGATCGTTGGAGGCACAGGCCTTGGCGAATCATAAATTAGCGAATTAATTGGTAGTAGTTGACGCAATGATTTTTCGAAAAAAAGAAGATTCAGGATTCGGGGAATCAAGAGTAAGACGATTGCTGGCGGCTCCCTATCGCTGGGTTGCTGGGGGGATGAGTCGGTTCGTTTCTCGCGACGATAAAATTGGGGTGGAAAAATCTTTGGTTTCAAAGATTTTGGCATCTGTATTTTTGCCCTTTCGATATTTCGGTGGCTTCTTGTTGTTCATGATCCAAGCGTGGCCACCGTCTCGACAGGGACAGGCTTTTTTTAAAGGCCTGCCCGCAGTGATGGCTGTTGGAGGATTCCTTCTTGCGTTTCTCGCCGCAGATTATTTGTTTTCTGAAGCTCGTCGCATCGGTGATGCGGCAGCTCGAATCGACTATCATTTTTCAAAGTCGCCCGAGTTTCCAAACAAGGCGCTTTTGTTTGCTGAGAAATTAGTCGAGTTAAAACCAGATATTCCGGAACACATTTATAAACTTGCAGTTGCCCGAAACCGAGCGGGCAAGGAAGCAGCGGCGCTTGACGCAATGCAGACAATCGCACCCAAAGACAAAGCTCTGTACGCGCCGGCACATATCTGGATGTCTCAATTTTATTTGAATTCTAAATTGTTATCTTCAATGACTGAGGCGAATCGAAAGTCTCTAGCGATGAGGCAATTGGAGTACGCCATCGAAGTCGCTCCTGAGAGTCAGGCAGCGAATTTTGATTTAGCCGCATTGCGTATCAAGCAGGCCGAACAAATGGATAAAACAGCTCCTGAATACCAGCAATTAATTGAAACGGCGATTGAAAATTTGAAAACAATTGCCGATGGGGAGTTGACCGGTTTGCGATTGATGGCGACTACGCACCTGTTTGAGTTGGAGTGCGAGTTAGGGAATCGGGAAGTTGCAGAGGCGCGACTTCGCGCCGAAGTTAACACACTTTTGGATTTTGGCAGAAAGTACCCAGATATTTATGAGGTCTGGTTGACTGCGATACGGTGCAAAATCTTGCTTGGCGACTATCTAGGAGCGATTTCAATCGCGAAAGAGGGAAGCCGGTCGGTTAGCGACTCTGAGGTTAGGCAAAAGATTAACCAGCTTGCGTCACAGGTTTATGCCAAACGAGCCGGTGATTTTAAAAACATGAACGATCGGGCCGATTACCGAAAGCGATTGTATTCACTTTGTAAATCGCTCCAATTGAATCAATCGAATCGAGATGTTTACGTTCAGTTGTTAAAGATGATCGAAGTGCCGCAGCCAGTAGATTCGGTTTCCGCAGAAAAACCAGCCGTTACAAAGAGTGTAGCTCAGGAGGTTGGCAATCGAGAAATATGGCTCAAAGAAGCGGTCGTCGGAGGCCCGGAACCTGCGGTCATTCATGCTTTACTGGGGGTGCAAGCGATTTCTGCGGGGGATTTTAGTGCCGGAAAATTGCACTGGCGGATTGCCGAAAGGCAATTCGGTCGATCTCAAATAGTTATCAATAACCTGATTGATATTGCGGCAAAGGATTTCGAGTCTGAGTTCAACAATGTTCTCGATATGATTACTCTGGGAATAGAGCTTTTCCCAGATGAAGCGGTGTTTTACAGGACTCGCGGTGTCTTCTTCAAGACTCAAGATAAGTGGGAGGATGCGATACGGGATTTCGTCTACACTAGTGAGAAAATGCCCAACATGATTCCTGTTCACCAGTATTTAGTTGAATGTTATGAACAGATCGGTGACTCTGAAAACGTTCAGGAGCAAAAAATTATTTTGGAAGAAAAATTGAGTCAGCTGAGTCAAACCGAACGAAAACGCATTGAAGCGGCGATAAAAAGACTAGAGGAAGTTAAATAAGGCTCCTGCGAAGATTTCGCTTGAGAAATTTAAATTAGTCGGTCATCAACTATTCGGTGGTTTTAACGGTGTCCTGCTGATCGGTACCGTGTTATTCCTAACGCTCTCAATCTAAAAGAACGAAACGGGCTTTGTTTGTAGCGACGAATGTAGAACATGTTGAAGATGAACGATTCTTCCGGGAAGTTTAGAGGCGAAACCTTGGCGAACGTTGCGTTTTCAGCCATAATGTAAAAAATTTTTGAAAGATGAAATCTGAGGAGTTTTCCACTGTTTTCGCAACTTACCAAATTCCAACTCTGTCTTGCCGTCATCTGTTTGATGTTGCTTCGAATCGTCATTGGTTTCCACTTTTACAAAGAGGGGACGGCGAAGCTAAAAACCGGGACTTTTAGCTCTGCAGGGTTTTTGAGTAGTGCCAAAGGGCCAATGGCACCTTATTTCAAAAAAATGCTCGACGACCCCGATGGCAAGAAAAAATTGTGCATTGTTGAGACTGTGAACGAAAACGGCGCTGTTTCCTACTCGGTTGATCCCAAACTAACCTTCTTGATTTGGGATGAGGGTTTTGCCGATGAGGCGACGCTGCACTACGATTTCGGCAGCAAAACTTATCAAGCTGAGTTGGTCGCGCAACGCGAGGAATTAAAAACGAAGATCGTTGAGGCCAGGGAGAGCCAAGACAAATCGGTCGATACTCGAGCGCTCGAAGCGACTCGTGCCAAATATGAGCAAGAGATTCTGAAAATTCGTGAACAACCGCAGCGTCTCGAGGATATTCTTGAGGAACACAAAACCCAACTCAAAGATTGGGTAGCCGCTAACGAAATTGAATTAGTTTCCCATTTTTCGACCTCGGAACGCCTCGACGGCTTCCAGCGTGACGGTGAAAATCGGCAATTAGCTGCCGTTTACGTCGATTCTTTGCGAGATCAGGTCGATTCAATCCGCAGTGATCGTTACAAGAAATTGTCCGGTTGGACGAGTGAAGTAACCGGGATTTGGGATTCGTACGAGAATCAGGTCAACGGCCTGGCGGTTTATAAACAGGCTGAAATCGCCCCCTTAATGATTCATCGTCCATTTGACCAAGAATATAGCTTTAGCAAATGGGTTGATGCGGTGATTCCGTGGTTCGATACGGTCATCGGTGGTCTGTTGATTGTCGGATTATTTTCGCGGTTAGCATCATTGGCGGCAGCAAGTTTCCTTTTTTCGGTCGTTATGACCCAACCGCCATGGATTCCGGGAACCACTCCGACTTATTTTTACGTAATTGAATTGGTAGCACTGTTGGTGATCGCCACGACTAGTGCGGGGCGTTTTGGCGGGCTCGACTATTTTTTGAGTCTGTTAAGAACAAAAACGCCGCAACTTGAAACTGAAGGACAGTCATGATTAATCTTACCCCCGAAGAACGAGAAGTTGGCCGGGATAATTACTATTCCGCGGTAACCGCTCACGATAAAGTTAGCCGACGTGATTTTCTTGTTCGATCGATTGCGGCCGGCGGTATTACCGCCGCTGGTGTTGGTGCCATGTACTTTGGCTATCAGCGTCCTAACCGGCCCGTGCGGGTTTGCGTCATTGGAACCGGCGATGAGGGAAGCGTCCTGATGGGGGCGATCAATCCCGATTATGTTCAGGTTACAGCGATTTGTGACATCCGGCCCTCAAGTCAACACCGAGCGTTTCATGGCGATTGGTCGACGGACAACACAATTAAAGTTCGTCCTGGCTTGATGAATGTTTACAACTGGAAGTCCGAGGACGAAGCACGGCGTAATGTCAAAGTCTACTCCGATTGGAAAGAGGCTGTTCTCGATCCGAACGTGGACGGCGTCATCATCGCGACTCCTTTGTTTCTGCACGCAGAAATCGCAGTAGGGGCGATGAAGGCGGGTAAGCATGTGCTTTGCGAGAAATTGATGGCTCACAATGTCGCGCAGTGCAAACTAATGGCGCGGACTGCGGATGAGACGAAAACGTTCCTTTCGGTTGGACACCAGCGTCACTATAGCATTCTTTACGATAACGCTGTCAATTTGATTCGTTGGGGATTGTTGGGTGAGATACATCATATTCGCGCCCAGTGGCACCGTAACAATGTGCCGGGCAAGGACAGTTGGGCTTTAGCCGTTCCTGGCGGTGAGATGACTGATGGAGGAAAGCGGAAAGATAAGATTCAGGAGCAACTGCAAGCGTTCATGAAGTACTACGACGACCCCGGTACGTCGCCGAAAGATCGTTTGAAATTAGCGAAGCAAATCGCTCAGTGGCAGCAGTTAGTTCTCGATAAGAATGTAGACGCCGAGAAATATGGCTACATCAGTCGGGATGACGTCTACTCGGACGGACGGACGCGAACCGCACTAGAAGAGATGGTTCGCTGGCGTTTGTGGGACAGAACTGGTGGCGGATTAATGGCCGAACTTGGAAGCCATCAACTGGATGCAGCGAGTATTTTTATCTCGGCGTTGTCTCGAAAGACCGGCCATCACGTTCACCCATTGACCGTGCATGCGGTGGGTGGGCGACATGTGTTTCCGCGGGATCGGGATGCGGACGATCATGTGTACTGCAGTTTTGAGTTTCCTGGGCAAGGTTACGATTATAATTTTGATGTAGGTTACAAAGACACCGTCAATAACTACCCATCGTCCAGCGGTGTCCCGAGTTTCGACGAAAACAACAATAAGAAGATTGTCGTTACATATTCCTCGATTAATGGCAATGGATTTGGTGGCTACGGTGAAGTTGTTCTTGGAACGAAGGGAACGCTTGTTCTCGATCGAGAAAAGGAAGTCATGCTGTATCCATTGGCGGGTACCAGCTATAAAGCTCGCGTCAAGAAGAAAGGCGCTACGGCAGTTTTGGACACCTCAGCGAGTGGTGATGCGGCACCAGCGAAGACAGCCGAAGGTAGTGGGCCAGTGAGTCGTGGGTACCGGGAAGAAATCGAGCATTGGGCTTGGTGTATCAGCACGGGTGACTTGAGAAATCAGCCTCGTTGTAACGGCTCGGTAGCTTTAGCCGACGCGGTAATTGCTCTGACGGCTAAACAAGCGATGGCCAATGCGAAGATTTCAGGTAACAGTGGGTTTATGCAGTTCCAGCCAGGTTGGTTCGATGTAGCATCCAACGAAATTCCTGAGGTCGAGGGTAAGCCTGCTCAGGACAAGTTTTTCGATACCGAACGAAAAAATCTTGGTCTTTCGTAGACACGAACTACCATCCACGGCCATTACGTTGGAGAAGTTGAGAAAATAGAACAGGGGCAGGTGGTAACCTGCCCCTTTCTTTGCGCTACAATAGGTTGCTCGCTAAGTTGAATCAACTGCCCGAGGTTCAATGGCGAATTGAAGCGGTGGCTCGATGAACAGATCGCTCGTGATTTTCGAAAGAAGAGAGAGCCACAACTGATGAACTGTTTCATTTGACCAGGCGAATTTTAATTAGACGCGTTGCATTGGCTTGATTGAGTAAATATATTCCGAACCTGTTTTCTGCGTGATGCGCGGTGGTCGGATTAAGTCTCCAACGAATTTAGGATGATGTTTTGAATTTCGAAATTCTCGCTTACGAAGAAACACCCTTAGGCTTGCTCTGTCTTCGAAGAAGAGAAATATTGTCCCAGCCGGGAACTTTGGTGACTGAAGTGACTTTAAATCATGAGTTTCTGATGAGCAGTTATCTCACTGCCTCGGAGAGAGCACTTACGGAGCTTGGGTTAGAGCGAGTGCTAGGTGGTGAAGAGTTGCGAGTTTTAATAGGTGGACTTGGTTTGGGATACACGGCAGCATCTGCTTTGGATTCAGTTATGGTTAATCATGTTGAAGTGGTTGAATTTTTACCTCAGGTCATTTCGTGGTTGGACAGTGGCTTAGTACCGTTGGCTGAGCGATTGAATGCTGACGAGCGGTTAGAAGTCACGCATGGCGATATATATGAACGTTTGTCTCGACCGGGCGATCAAGAGTTTGAACTTATCGCAATCGATGTCGACCACTCCCCGGAGGATGTTCTGGGAGAGCAGAGTCAGGGGTTTTATTCTCGCGAAGGCCTGACTCGAGCAAAGTCACATTTGACTAAGGGTGGAGTTTTAGGAGTTTGGTCCTACGACGAAAGCAGTCCTCTGCTGGCGAATATGAAAGAAGTTTTTGGGACGGTGACCGTTGAAAAGGTTACCGTGATGAATGACTTGATTAATCAAGAGCAAACCGACTGGTTGTTTTTTGGGGCCAATTGATATGCTGGCGTAGAAGAGTCACGACCGGTGGCTTGCTTCAGACGGGAAACTACTCTTACTTTTTTGTTTTGAAAATTCGCGTGACGATCCGATCCAGTTGATTGGCGAACGCTTGAGTGTCTTTCGAACTAATCGGCTTGGGGCCTGAGGTTTCCATTCCGGAAGAGCGGAGCTGCTCCATTAGATTACGAGTTGCCAATCTTCCCTGCACGGAGTCTGCGTCGAAGAGTTCCCCACGAGTTCCAATGGCTATCGCCCCCTTTTCGACCACACGGGCTGCCAGCGGGATATCTCCAGTGATTACCAAATCGTTTTCCTGAACCATTGCAACGATTTTGTCGTCGGCAACGTCTGCTCCGTGAGGAACCGTAATGACCTCGATTAAATCAGAGCTGGGCGAGTACATCCCTTGGTTGGCTACCAGGGTGACTTTCAGCTTCAGCCGTCTCGAGGTTTTGAATACAATTTCCTTGATCGTGCGTGGGCAAGCGTCTGCATCGATCCAGATCTGGAGTCTGGGAGGGTGATTATCGCCGGTCATCGATGAAAATCCTCAAATTGAGACGAGTGTGGTTGGTATGTTTTTAAAGACAGGCCAAAGTCATGAGCCACACTCATTTCGTGATGAATCAGTCGATTTGCTTTACCAAGCCTCTGTTTGCCCGCAGGCCTCGAATAATTAGAGTTGGCTGTATTTGCGTCAAAACGCCAACCCTTAATCTATTTTTTGGTATCTGTTTCCGAGTCAGTCGCGTCTGTACCAGCCGTGTCCGGGCTTTCAGCTGCGGTTGCCTCGGAGGTGTCGGAACCAGAAGCTTGCTCTGTAGATTCGCTGTCCTGCTTTAGCACCGGGGGTCTATCTGGCAGATCCGCTTCCTTTTCTTTATGAACCGAGGGGCCGAGCAAATCAGCGATCTGATGTCTGTCGAGCTCTTCATTTTTCATAAGGCCATCGGTAACGGCTTGTAATCCTTCTCGGTGCTCTGTCAACAAATCGAAAGCGGCTTTTGATGCACTCTCGAGGATTTGATGAACTTCGTCGTCAATCACCTCCATGGTGTGCTCACTAAATTGACGACTCTTGTGCATTTGCCCGCCTAAAAACGGATCTTCATCACTCATTTTGTAGCTTACCGGGCCGAGTTTTTTACTCATTCCCCAGTGGGTTACCATTCGTCGTGCCATGGAGGTTGCCCGCTCAAGGTCATTTTCAGCCCCGACGGTTAATTCGCTGTAAATCAAACTTTCGGCCGCTCTCCCGGACAACAAGACAACAAGATGGTCATGAATTTCATGCTCGGACATATTCATGCGGTCTTCGTCGGGAACCATCTGTGTCACGCCCAAAGCGCGGCCACGGGGAATGATCGTGACTTTGTGGACGGGATTAGCTCCTTTAAGATTCCAGGCGGCGAGCGTGTGTCCAGCCTCATGATACGCAGTTCTTTCTTTCTCTTTATTCGTGAGGACTTCTTCGCGTTTCGCACCCATCAAAACCTTGTCATGTGCGTAGTAGAAATCTTCCATTTCGACTTTGGTCTTATTCTTGCGAGCGGCCCACAATGCTGCTTCATTCACCAAGTTTTGAATGTCCGCGCCAGTCATGCCGGCGGTTGCCTGCGCCAATACTTCCAAATCGACATCGGCTGAAAGCGGAACGTTTCTCACGTGAACCTTAAAGATTGCTAACCTACCCGCTTTTGTTGGGCGGTTGACGGTTACATGGCGATCGAATCTTCCGGGCCGCAACAAAGCAGGGTCGAGAACGTCGGGTCGGTTGGTTGCAGCGATAATAATGACTGAGTCATTCGCCTGAAATCCATCCATTTCACCTAGAATTTGATTAAGTGTCTGTTCGCGTTCGTCGTGTCCACCACCAAGGCCAGCGCCGCGTTGTCGGCCCACTGCATCGATCTCATCGATGAAAATGATCGCCGGTGCCTGAGCCTTTGCGGTCGAGAATAAGTCGCGGACACGGCTAGCACCAACGCCCACAAACATCTGAATAAATTCACTACCATTAACTGAAAAATACGGGACGTTAGCTTCGCCAGCAACGGCGCGAGCAAGAAGGGTTTTCCCGGTTCCTGGAGGCCCGATCAATAAAGCTCCTTTTGGAACCCGTCCGCCAAGCTTTTGGAACTTGTCGGGTGACTTAAGGAATTCGACAATTTCCCCGAGATCTGCTTTTACACTTTCAAGTCCCGCGACGTCTTTGAAAGTGATTGGCTCAGTCGAGGCTTCATATTTCTTTGCAGGGCTTCGGGAAAAATTGGAAAGGAATCCGCCACCGCCCATCATTTGATTCTGTGATCGCCTAAACGATAGAACCATGAATATGAGTAAGCCGAAGGTAAACATCAAGAGTGCGGCGTAGTACCACCCGATCATGTCCGTCGCTGGTTCGACGGTGAAATTATCGACGTTTTTCTCAATCTGATTGATCAACTCGGCGCGTTTAATGTCGTTGGGTGGAAACTCTACTTGGAAATTCGTTTTTAGGAACTCACCGTCTTTGGGGTTCTGGCGTTTCCCTTCGGAATCAAAAGTCGGCTCCTTGGGGATGTTTTCGGCTCGGAATAGGCCGCGGGCACCTCGGGGTGTCAACGTAATTTGCTTAATTACCTCTGTGAACGGTTGTCCATCGTCTGGATTGGAAAGCACCTTGCCGTCGTAGTCTTTGCCTTCAAGCAAATTTTGGAAGTAGCGCAGGGAGATTGTCGACGTTTGTGAATTGCCCCACTGCATAATCAAAAACAGCAGAAGAACACCAATAAGCAGCATCGGGATCAGCAAATTTGGGTTTCGTGAAGGCCCTTTGCCTTTTCGGTCTTCGTTTTTCTTGCCGTTGTCGCGTTCGTTATCCATTGACTTTCCTCGACCGTTCTACGGAAAAAACCGGACGGGCGGTGGTTCGAATTTTGGTTTCTCGTAATAACTTTGTCGCCGCTTGATTATCCGGATAAACCGTACACGGCTTAACTAATCGACGTTTCTGCCGTTGATAATACAGTTCCGCAATCCAAGTGGATGCGAAACTGCGGACATCCATTGTAGCCCAGTAATCATAGGTTGGCGATGCGGGATTGACTGGGAGAAGACGATTGCGTGAGATGCGATGGGGTTTTAGTGCCGAAAATCACATCCAATGTGTTCGGGTGTTAATATTTTCAACATCTGGTTCATTTTTTTCGAAATTACCTGCGCCTTCTGCCTCTTTTTACGACCTCGGAAGCGACTGGGCATACCTTCGGCAGGTGGTCCGATGGGTATTGCTGCCATCCCGCCGTCAATATGAAATCCGTCAGGTAGCTGATTGGCATTTAAGAAAATAAACCAATTCTTGCGGTAGGCAATCTGCAGGTAGTTTCGAGATAAGTTTTGACGTTCGATCTAAAGGATGTTCTGATATTAGTTTGCTTAAAGCGTCGATTTTTTCATTGGACAGTAACCACTCAACTTGCACCGGCAATTTGTTTTCTGTTGCGCGTAGAACATGATTGAAGATGGTTTCTTCATCAATCTGCCTAACTTGCCGAAGCTGATCCATTGAGTATCCATCAGCGAGAAGCCTCCAGGTCCAAAAGAAATTCGGCTGAACCGAATGGGGTTCGGGACGATCAATTCGAAGTTTACTAAAATCTGCCTGTCCGAGTTCACTTGTTTCAGCCTGCTCATTCAGTTGAGGTTTAAACGAATCCTGTTCAATTTCTTGTTTTTTTGCAGATGCTTCAGGTGGAACTTCTTCTAATTCAAATAAGCTTGGTAAGGAATTTACTGTTTCAGGGGGCGGGTCGCTAGTTTTCGTTTCTTGAGAGAGAGGACTGGGTTTGGATTCTTTCGATTCAATGCTCGTGTTTGTTGCAGGGGCATTCCGCCGGGGGATCTTGCCTTGAAATTTAAGTGAGAGAGCTTCGACTAAATCGCCCGGCATGAGAGTGGTTAATTCGAGCGAAAAATCGCCCGCCATCAGTTTGCGACCAGAAGGTGAAATCGCCAGAACCGGTCGATATTTAGTCGTTTCGGTTTGAGTGATAAAGCCCTGATGGATGAGGAATTCCATTAGCAGAACGACATCTGCTTGTCTTAACCCTTTAAGTAATGCAAACGTGCTAAGTCGGTCGAGGCTAAGCTGTTTTATCTTTTTGGATGCGGAGCCTGTTAGCATCTGCGAGATTAAGGTTTTTCCAATTCGTCCGTGAGTTCGTGCGGTACCACTGAGTGCGACTTGAGCCGAGTAAAGGCACGCGTCTTCGTCCGAGTGTTTGGCAGTTCCAATTTTTAACTGTGGGCGTTTTTGGCAGTTGTCGCAATTCCCGCAAAGTTTTCGGTCGGCATCTCCAAAATACTCAAGGATTTCAAGTTGGCGACATCGGCGGGTCGTGGCAAGGCGAATGACACTGTTAAGTTTTTCGTGTTCCGATTTTTGACGGCGATGCAGTTCAGCAAAGTCGATTTCCAGATCAGAGAATTTTCGATTCCGATCGACTATATGAACGGCGCGCCCGCGAAATGGCGGGATATAGTCAATCATCGGGATTTTACGTAGCTGTCGGATCGCACGGTTTACGGCGTCCCATTTCATTTCAAGGCGATCGGCGAGTCGTTGGGGTTGGAACATTACGCGTTCCCCGCGAAATCCGCTGACAATGCGTTCCAATTCACGCATCACATGCCGTTGAGTTCGAGCGTCTCGAGGGAGCAGATCAATTAACGTTGGTAAATCAGAATCAATCTTAATTGCTGCAGAGTTTTGTTTACTGTCGAGACGTTCGATCGCGTGGGCTTTTTCAAGAAGATTTTCACAGGTGGCGATGCCTGCAGTACCAATGCTCAAATCGAGATCGTCCTTGATTTCCTGCAGTGTTGTTTCAATTGGGTCGCCAGGGATCGAGCAAAGGTATTCATAAACCTCTTTTACCGTTTCCTTGGAGGGATAGGAGTTGTCAATGAAGAACTCCTGGATAAATTTATCTTGGAATGAGTAAAGCATTAAGCATTCTGAAGGTAGGCCGTCGCGGCCTGCCCTGCCCGCTTCCTGGTAGTAAGCTTCGATACTGCCTGGAAGGTTGTAGTGAACGACAAATCTAAGGTCTGATTTGTCGATCCCCATTCCAAAAGCATTGGTTGCAACGATCACCTCAATTTCGCCGGTCATGAACTTTTCTTGAACCGAACGACGTGCGTCCGCCGGGAGTCCCGCGTGGTAAAACGTGATCTTCCGGCCAATTTTATCTTCCAAAAGTTCGACCAAGTGTTCGCAGTTCTTGCGAGTGGAAGCGTATATAATTCCACAACCCTTTCGACTCTTTAAAAAGCTAACTAACTGATTGTCTTTTTCGGCATTTCCATTGGGAGCAGAGACGGCTAGGGAGAGATTGGTTCTGGCAAATCCGGTAACGAAAGTGGCAGGCTTCTCTAAGTGAAGGATTTTTGAAATGTCGTCCGAAACGAGCTTGGTTGCGGTTGCAGTTAAGGCGACAGTCTGAGGCATGCCGAGGCGTTCCCGAAATCGACCAAGTCGAGCGTAGTCAGGCCGAAAGTCGTGCCCCCACTGGCTGATACAGTGGGCCTCATCTACCGCTAGTAGTTGGATTTGGATGCTCTGAACCGCCCTCATGAAAGAGTTGCTGCGCAGCCGTTCCGGAGCAATGTACACCAGCTTGTAGTGCCCGTTGACCATTCCTGAAATACGAGCTTGTTGTTCAGCCGGAGGCAGCGAGCTGTTGATGAAAGTCGCTGGTATGCCAGACTCAACCAGTGAATCAACCTGATCTTTCATCAGTGCGATTAAGGGTGAAATCACGATGGTGACTCCCTCCCTAGCGATCGTGGGAAGTTGGAAACAAAGACTTTTCCCGCCGCCGGTTGGCATGATGCAAAGCGTGTCTTTTCCCGCTAGAATTGCGTCAATCACATGCCGTTGGCCGGGGCGGAAGTCCTCCAGCCCAAAATTGCCAAGCCAACTCTCGGGATTGAGCGATGTTTCGTTCACTATTGTTAATCAGACTAGTTTAAATCGGTTTGCCGAACGGCGGATTGGGGAATTATAAACCATAGCGTTCTGGATGACAGCCAGTTTGTTCATGGTTTGTTGAGGATTTCAGGCTTCTCGGCAAAATGTGGAGGAAGTCAGCAAACCCTTTGCCAGGTTTGTGCGTAAGAAATTACTGGTCGACTATATTTTTCGAAAACGACTTTTATGATATCAATCCAGCACCTCTCCAAAACATTTTATGCTGGTCGACGAGAGATACGTGCTGCTGCCGATGTTTCTTTTGATGTTGCCCCCGGAGAAGTTTACGGACTGCTGGGACCTAATGGTGCGGGCAAGACAACAATGATGCGAATGATTCTTGGTCTATTGAAACCGGACGAGGGTTATGCCGAGATTGCCGGCCATCGCAGCGACCATCAACCAGATGAGGTTAAGCGGCAAGTCGGATTTGTTTCTGCTGCTGCCGGAGTGTATCAATGGTTGACTGGGCGAGAAATGCTCGGCTTTTTTGGAGAGATTTATGGCTTGAATGAAGGCGAGGTTGAAACTCGGGTCGAAGAGTTGTCTTCAATTCTCGATCTGGCCGGATTCATAGATCAAGGTTGTGCGACACTCAGCACCGGTCAAAAACAGCGGCTCAGTCTCGCCAGAGCGCTAATCCACGATCCACCTGTAATGATTCTCGACGAGCCAACCCTCGGTTTGGATGTGCTTGGTAGTCAAGTGATTTTCAATTACATCGACATTCTGCGCGAACGCGACAAGTCAATCATCTTGTGTACACACCGGCTAGAGCAGGCCCAACGGGTTTGTAACCGTTTTGGATTGATGCATCGGGGTAGAAAAGTATTGACCGGATCGCTTGATGATCTTCGAAAACAAACCGGAAAATTCGATCTCGTCGAGATATTTATTGACTTGATTGAAGACGATAACGTTGCCCCTATTCAACAAGTTTGATTCGACAATGTCACGAAATGACAATCCCACCCCGCCAGACCAGTCAAAGAAATCAGTGCGAACTGGATTCCGACTCACGCGGCTTGCTCAGAAAGAACTTAAAGAGACATTGCGGGATCGTAGGACCATCATAACTTTGGTGCTAATGCCGCTTCTCGTTTATCCAACCCTCAGTTTGATCTTCAAAACATTCCTACTCTCCAACGCCGCTCTCTTTTCGGTAGGTGATATGCCGGAGATTCGGGTGGTGTATTCTGGCAACACGTCAAAGGCAGAGGCCGACTTTGTTTTTTCGAAAATTGGTGAGAGAATAAAATTCATTGATAATAAAACGTCAGAACAAGAGCGGTCGCTGTTGCAATTAGATGATTTAAATAAGGAAGACGACTCAAATTCGATTGGCAGCCGTTTGAGCGTAAACGGTATGGAGACTGAAGAGAATGGCTTTCCACCGTGGCAACTG
>CALKNI010000028.1 GCA_938091115.1 uncultured Pirellulaceae bacterium
GGTTTTCAATTATTGCCGGTTAAAGCTGGAATATCGTCAACAGGAATTGAAGACCTCAAACATTCTCGCTGGTTCAGGACGCTTACACTCAGTATCATCTTTTGTTCTCGATGGGTTTTTGCCACCGCACCACGCCTCCTCGTTGAACTTGTAAGCGGAGTTCTTTCGCCATTTCCTGATATTTATTCTTGTTGGCCACTTTTTTGTCATCTGTCTCAAGTGGGTCAGCTGATAAATTATAAAGCTCTTGAGCTTCAAAAGGACTATTCTGAAGCAATTTCCATTCACCTCGAATCATCGCATTTGCAATTAGCCCTCCATAACGCAAACCGCCCTCTCGGCGGTGAAAATAGAGATCGCGTTTAGAGAGCGTACTGGTTTCCTGTTTTAGCAAAGGCAGGAGACTCACTCCGTCAATCGCAAAGTCAACACTTACACCAGCAGCCTCACATACCGTTGGAAATAGATCCATCGTGATCATACGTTCCGAAGATTTCGAATTCTTTTCTATTTTCCCGGGCCACACAAAACAAGTTGGAACCCTCAAGCCACCTTCATACATGCTCTGCTTCCCATCTCGCAATGCTCCATTATTCGCCCCCACATTTAATTGACCCCCGTTATCTGACGTAAAAACAACAAGCGTGTTGCGGTCCAAACCCGTATCGCGCAGTGTAGTCATGACGCGACCAATTCCAGCATCCATATGCTCAATTAAAGCAACCAGTTTGGCTCGCTTATCGTCGATAGCAGGCTCTCGACGTTTGACCATTTGATACCAATCTTCTGGTGGCTGAATGGGGGTGTGCGGCGCGTTATATGTCAGGCAAAGAAAAAATGGAGAAGACTCACCTACTCGAGAATTTAAATAATCGCACGACCAATCCGTAAAAAGATCGGTCGCGTGGCCTTTCACGTCAATCACTTGATTATTGTGGTACATGTATTCGATGTTGTGGCGCTGATGCTGGTAGTAGTCATCCATCATGTCCGCTAAAAAGCCATGAAACAAATCAAACCCACGGTCGCCCGGACGGTTGGGAGCCTCGAGCCCAAGGTGCCACTTACCAATCAATGCGGTGTGGTACCCCGCTGTTTTTATAACCCGCGGCAACAAAATAGAATCGGGATCTAAATAACCCCAGCTATTTTCGCGGAACGTGCGAATCACCCCAGGAACGCCGACTAATTCTGGATAACGGCCGGTCATCAGCGAAGCGCGTGACGGCGAACAGACAGGACAATTTGCGTAGGCAAAATCAAAACTCATCCCCGATTTGAAGAGCGCATCAATATGAGGAGACTGCAAATCCTGTGCGCCAGTACAACTTAGGTCTCCATTCCCAAGGTCATCCACCATTATGACAATTACATTAGGGCTTTCCTGTAATTCCCCTGATTGCAATTCGCCTAGCTGTAATTCGCTTCCTCGTAAAATACTTGATTGAATCGCCAACAACACCGCGACGCTTAAATACCAACTGACTCTTCCCATCGAACTTACCTCCGTTAGATTCACTTGTCAGCATCAAATTCCAAATCTAAACGATGCTACTCAGCTCGACCACTATTTAAAATTCCTTCAATTTGCAGCCTGAAATCTAAATCGCATCATTGGGAGACACAGCTCACCCTCCCACGCGAACAACCTGACTATTTTCTATTAATGATCTCATTGGCGTCTCCCCCCCATTTTCCTATTTATTTTAATTGGGTTAAGCTAGGGTTTAAACCCAACGGAACTCATGCAAGAGCGCGGAATGCAAGACCAGCTAAAACTTACCGCAGCCTGTGCATTCGGACTCGAGGCGATTGTTAAGCGTGAATTAATTGCTCTGGGGTATTTTCCGAGCATCTCACAACCTGGCCGCGTTGATTTTGCTGGCGATTGGTCCGCCATATGCCGCACCAATCTTTGGTTGCGGACGGCTGACCGGGTCCTGATCGAGGTCCAAAAATTTACTGCTCCAGATTTTGATGCATTATTTGAGACGGTAAAGGATTTTGATTGGAGTCGGTTTATCCCAGCAGATGCAGCTTTTCCAGTGATCGGCCGATCTCGGCTTTCCCAACTATCAAGCGTTCCGGCGGTACAGCGAAGTGTAAAACGTGCGATTGTTGAAAGCCTACTGCACCACCACAACGTCAATACACTTCCAGAATCTGGTGCCGAGTACAAAGTTGAAATCGCGATTCTTAATAACGTAGCAACCTTGACGATTGACACGACAGGGCCGAGTCTTCATAAACGTGGGTATCGGAAATTAGTGGCCGAAGCACCCTTGAAAGAAACACTGTCGGCGGCTTTAGTCTCCCTCAGCGTGTGGAACCCTGATCGCCCTTTGATTGACCCATTCTGTGGTTCCGGGACGATTGCAATCGAGGCCGCACTCCAAGGGCTCAACATCGCACCGGGCATCAATCGCGCTTTTACGGCAAAAAACTGGCATATTATTCCTAGCGAATTATGGAATCAGTCCGTCGAGGAAGCCAAAGACCTCGAGAAAAAAAACCTTCGATTCCAGATCATGGGAACTGACAGAGACAAGGAAGTCTTGAGCCTCGCACGTTACCACAGCCAACAGGCGGGAGTTGCGAATTACGTTCATTTTCAAAATCGTGATTTCGGCGAACTGACCAGCAAACACGATTATGGCTGCATTATCACCAATCCACCCTACGGGGAACGACTCGAGGATCAAGAACGTCTGCTCGGGTTGTACCGAAGTATCCCCGGCATCATGCAACGCCTTCCGACTTGGTCATTATTTCTCATCACGAACATGCCGAAATTTGAGGCAATCATTCAAAAATCGGCGACACGGCGACGCAAATTATTTAACGGTCGCCTGGAGTGCACTTACTATCAATTCCTCGGGCCTCGCCCACCGCGCGGGCACAAACCCCAAGACAAGGCTTCTGCACCTCAACCACTCGATGCCGGTTCCGATTTGATTGCGAATACCGAGAACGCGTCGCTTCCGCAGCCGCCAATTCAAACGAAAAACTCGAAATCACTCGATCAAGGCGCGCTTCCCGAATCGGTCCCGACTGCAGACAAAACTTCCGCTGCCCCCTCTAGCGAATCACTGCAGCCTTCCAATCCTTCGATTTTACCATTGTTCGGTGGCCTGCATCCCAAAGACCGAGAACAAGCCGAACTGCTCGCAAGCCGCCTTAAAAAAAGAGCGAAACACTTACGACGCTGGCCCACAAAAAGAAACATCACGTGTTTTCGAATTTACGAACGCGACATCCCTGAAATTCCATTGGTCATCGATCGTTATGAGGACCACTTACACATTACGGAGTATGACCGTCCACACGAACGCGATCTCGCGCGACACGGGTCATGGCTCGAGCTTATGAAAGCCACCGCCGCTGAAACGCTTGAAATTCCCATTTCGCAGACGCACCTAAAAAAAAGACGGCGGTCCAATACCTTCCAGCAATATGAGAAAATTGATTCCTCAGGCAAGTTAATCACCGTCCATGAAGGCGGATTAAAATTTGCAGTCAACCTGATCGACTACGTTGACACCGGACTCTTTCTTGACCATCGAACAACACGGAAAATGGTTCAAACTGAATCCTCTGGAAAAGATTTTTTAAACTTGTTTGCTTATACGGGTTCTTTTTCAGTCTATGCCGTTAAGGGGGGGGCTACGCGTACCACCACTGTGGATCTTTCCAAAAACTATCTCGATTGGGCAAAACGAAACTTTCAATTGAATGGAATCGATCCTCTTCAGCACCAATTTGTTGCTGACGATTCCATCGACTTTCTCAATACCGCCGTTGAAGATAAACGTAAACGATTCGACCTTGCCATCGTTGATCCCCCCACCTTCTCAAATAGTAAACAGACTGACTTGGACTGGGATGTCCAGGAGCGTCATTGTGAATTGCTCGAAAAGGTACACGCCGTCATGAGGCTTGGAGGCGTCGTTTACTTTTCAACCAATTTTCGCAGGTTCAAGTTTGATGAGAAGTACTTGGGAGATCTCTTTCAGATCCGCGAAATCACCAAACAGACCATACCTGAGGATTTCAGAAACCGACGCATCCATCGCTGCTGGCGGTTAGTCGTTAAATGGTAGGCGTTGTTCGCTTACCCAAATATCTTTGCGGGGCGGCGAATCTTTGTTTTTCCAGTACGAACATTCAACCTGTTCCGCCAAAATTACAAATTAGCGAGTGGAAAAGTTCGATCCAGTACGGCACTGCCGAAGTGTGAGTACGTTTTCTTAGGAGCGAATTTTAGGTTACTTCCGAAATTCGGATAGACCCTATCGACGAAACTAAATGCGTCCTATTAAACTAGCGTCAAACAGAATTGCATCTTCCGCAAAATACTGAACTGCTGTCACGCAGTCAGGTTCAATTGGAATCAGGACTATCATGGCCAAGAATACCCCCAACCAAGAATCCACCAGTGATGAATCGGTGCAACAGAAACCAAAATCATCAAGAAAGCTTTTTGCTTTTTTAATTTTGCTCTGCGTTGTGATGGGTGTGATAACCTTGAGAGTTAATTCACAGCGAAGCGCAAAGAAGTGGGTGGAAGAACTCGGCGGAAATGTGGTCTATCACATCGAACGCGGGAAGAAGAACCAAGCGCTTAGCCCAGAGGAAATGAAGGCGAAACCGGGTGGTTTTATGCTAAACGTTGTCGGAATTGATTATGTTTCGGCGATTAAGGAAATCAATCTTCCAGATGCTGGGATCACTGATATCGAACCTCTCTCTAAGCTGTCCGAGTTAGAAGTGGTGCGAATTTTGCCAAACAAAATAACGACGTTATTGCCACTTTCCAAATCAAACAAACTGAACCGACTGGAAATTTCCAACAACCCGATTTCTGATTTGAGCCCAATCGCTCTGAACAAAGGTATGAGAATTTTTCAACTCGATGGGACAGACGTCGACAATATCGATTGCTTTTCCAATTTTCAAGAATTAGTAAAAGTCGATTTGACGAACACCAAGATTAAAGACCTAACGCCCATCAAGGATCTCAACAACATCGAAAAACTTAAGGTAACCAATGCTGTGTTATTAAATTTATTGCCGCTGGAAAATTTAACTAAACTAAAAAGGCTTTCACTTGCCGGTTGTTCTCTGGTAGATAACGCTGATTTTTCAACAGCACTTGGTTCAATCAGTAACTTAGAAATTGAAAGTCTGGATCTTTCCGAAACCAAACTAACTAACCTCAGCGCTCTTTCGAAATTAACGAAGCTTGAAACGTTAAAACTGAACAACTCCACGGCGACGGACATCGCGCCGCTCAGCAAGCTGTCATCGCTGAAATCACTTACCACTTGGGATTCCAACGTCAGCGATGAAGCGGTCGCCCAACTAAAATCTCAAAACCCCAATCTTTTAGTTATTACCGAAGAACCTCGGTATTCACGCTAAGTTTTCATTAATGCGCATTTCCCCTACTGAGGCAGGTCAGGCTTCGAAACCGGCGCTGGAGTCCTGTTTAAATTGGCGTTCCAAACGCTGAGCCTGCCGAACGACGTCCTCCCAAGGACTCCGGTACTCTACGGGATCAGGCCTGCCGTATTTTTGAAACGCTAAAATTCTTTCGACATCCGAACCGGTCAGACCGTGGGACCGACCATCTTTGTCAGGCTGATAACTGGTGCACGTATTTCTGAATATTGTGTCGAAGTCCAAACCAAGTTTATCGATTGAATGCCCGGCGTCCTTAAGAATATCAGCCTTATCCATATTTAGATAAGGAAGATTGAGAAACACCTTTTCCGAATCCCAGTTTCCAATTGAAAAAGCACTGAAGATTGCCTCGTAAAATTCGGGACGACAATCAGGGTAGATTGCATGATCACCACTGTGAACACCCAATGAAAAATCAATTTCGGAATCCTCTTGGACGGCAATGGACAAGGCATAGCCGTAGGCAATCGATGAAAAGATTGCGTTGCGATTTGGAACAACCGTTTGCTTCATATTCTCTTGCTCGTAGTGTCCGGTCGGCACCGTCCAATTCGCATCGGTCAGAGCTGAATGAAACAGTGATCCGAGTTTAGACATATCTAAAATCTGAGAATCAATGTCGATTCCGTTACTGTGCAGGTACTCTAAATTCTGTTTTAACCGCTCCAATTCGATTCTGTGTTTTTGTCCATAATCGAAACTCAGTCCATATACTTTTCGGCCCTCGGCAAGCAACCGAACTAACAACGCAGTTGAGTCCATCCCACCGCTCAAGCACACTACCGCTCTTCGCTTCTTTGTCATTGAAATATTACTCTGCCCGGGTTATCAGAATCAAAGCTCTAAAAATCGTGCGAAGGATACCCAACGCCGCAATCATACCGAAGTATTACACTTTCAGTTTGAAAGCCAACCGATTAATCTAAAATCTATCCGGCTATCCTTACCCTTTAAAAAGATGCTGAATAGCCCAAATTATTACCTATTTCCCATTT
This sequence comes from uncultured Pirellulaceae bacterium, assembly GCA_938091115.1. GTDB lineage: Bacteria > Planctomycetota > Planctomycetia > Pirellulales > Pirellulaceae > Mariniblastus. Next base: position 6,459 of record CALKNI010000028.1, read on the forward strand.
CGCTGGCAAAAATTTGACGAATTCCCTGTCTATTCGGTGAGGTGCTTGGCGAGCACGTATTCCCGATGGATAATCTGGGAACCTAGTTAAATTACAACCCCAGTAAAACACCACACCATTTAGAACTATGGCTCGAAACGAACAACTCATCCGACAACACAAGATTCTGCAAATTCTCGAGCGCGTAAGGTATGGTAAGACCCTGCAAGAACTTCAGGCCGACATCGTCGAAGAACTCGGTCTCAAGTCACTACACACACGGACGCTTCGCCGTGACCTCGAAGCACTTCAACTGGCAGGCATCGATGTCGATGCTCACGACTCCGGCCGCGGCAAAGTATGGAAACTCGGCCCGCGAGCAAAATCCACTACGAAAATTAGCTTCTCTGCAACGGAACTCATCGCGCTTTCGATGGGCCGTCAATTAATGCACCCGCTCGCGGGTACCCCATTCTGGATGGGAATCGAATCATTCTGGAATAAAGTTAAAGAAGAAATCCCAAGCTCTGTCCTCACCCACTACGAAAAATTCCGCAAGACGCTTCGTGTTTTAGGAGTTCCAGCAAAATCTTACGAGAAACAGCATGGCATCATTAAAACACTGAACCGAGGCGTGATGGAGCATCGTGTCGTTGAAATCACCTATCAGACACCGGGGAATGCTCCCAAGGTTCGTAGAATCGAACCCTACACAGTCGCACTCTTTCAATCGAGTCTCTATATCATTGCTGCCGCTAATGAAATCGAAGATCCTGAAACGCGCGTCCGAACATGGAAACTGGATCGCTTTCATAAAGCAACCATTCTTGATGAATGGTTCAAAGAACCTGCTGATCTTGATCTCGACGAGTTCATCGGAAACACTATGCAAATGTTCGTGCGCCGGGGAAAAGTCGCGAACTATAAAATCAAAGTTGCTGCTGACGCTGCCGCCTGGGTCACTGAAGACCCGTTGCACGCAGAACAAAAAATCAAACCACTCAAGGACGGCAGTATTGAACTCACGGTTCCTGCCGTTCACGACCTCGAAATCATTCCCCGAGTATTATGCATGGGGAGTAGTGCAGAAATTATCGCGCCCAAAGCAGCAAGACGTTTGATGGGCGAGATCGTAAAAGAAATGGCAGGCAAATACGATGACTGACCCAACCTTTACCGATGGATCGCAAACGTCCAATCAAAACCGAAAAGGCTCTATTTCCGGAAACGGAAGACTGGCAAAGTTGAGAACTTTTTCACTACTCGGAATCGACGCGATTGAGGTGGAGGTGGAAGTTGATGTTTCTCCTGGTGCGATACCGAAAACCATATTAGTCGGGCTTCCCGAAGCCGCAGTCCGGGAAAGTACCCACCGTTGCGAACGGGCAATTGTCAATTCAGGGTTCGTCCGGCCGGTTGATCGAATTGTCATTAACTTAGCGCCGGCTGATTTACCCAAACAAGCTTCTACGTTTGATCTCCCCATCTCGCTAGGTATCCTTCTTGGAAGCGGACAGTTTCAGTCTGATCTTGTAAACGATTATGCCGTAGTTGGGGAACTCGCCCTTGAAGGCCGTACACGCCCAGCCAAAGGCATACTCTCGATGGCGATTGCCGCAAAAAAAGCGGGTTTTCGAGGAATTGTTGTCCCCCAACAGAACGCCGCCGAAGCATCTGTTGTCGAAGGGATCGATGTGATTGCCGTCGACAGCCTCACACAAACTGTTGGGTTTTTTTCCGGGCAGCTCGAACTCGAACCCGTCCTTTGCCCAATTAACCAGTTATTCGAAAATTCCTCGAATTATCAACTCGATTTTTCAGACGTCCGCGGGCAAGAAATGGCCAAGCGTGCGGTAATGGTGGCTGCTGCCGGAGCCCACAACCTGCTCATGCTCGGCCCCCCCGGATCGGGCAAGACCATGCTTGCTAAACGCATTCCCACCGTACTTCCACGACTCTCTCCTGAAGAGTCTATAGAAACCACACGTATTTACAGTTCTTCTGGCAGGCTTGAGCCCGGCCAGTCTCTGTTAACAACCCGACCATTTCGATCCCCGCACCATACAATCAGTGAAGCTGGACTCGTCGGTGGCGGAAGCACTCCAATGCCGGGCGAGATCTCTATGGCTCACAATGGGGTTCTGTTTTTAGACGAGCTGCCGGAGTTTAATAGAAGAACCCTCGAAGTTTTGAGACAACCACTTGAAGATTCCTCAGTTACGATCTCCAGAGCTCAGCGTTCAACGACTTTCCCAAGTGATTTCATGATGGTTGCGGCGCTTAATCCTTGTCCGTGCGGCTACCGCAATGATCCGCGGCGAGACTGTCACTGCTCCTCTCCTCAAATTGAGAAATACATGGGGAAAATTTCTGGACCATTACTGGATCGAATTGACATCCATGTCGAAGTCCCCGCAGCTGAATTCAAAGAACTTTCTTCCACCCGACCTGGAACCTCTAGCTCCGAAATACGCGAGGGTGTTGAAAATGCTCGAAAAGCTCAATATGAAAGGTTTGCAGGCTTTCAGACGAACTACAACGCTCAAATGTCCAGTAATCAGATTCGGCAATTCTGTCCGCTGAACCAAAATTGTATTAATATTCTCAAGATCACTGTCAATGACCTTGGCCTTTCAGCCCGAGCACATGATAAAGTCCTACGGCTCTCCCGGACCATAGCCGACCTCGAGGCCTCAACCGAAATCCAAACCCACCACCTTACAGAAGCGATCAATTACCGCATGCTGGATCGAGATGTCTGGACATAGCCGCTCCTCGGTGGTCCGATTGCTTAGATTCAATATTTCATACCTCATTCAAATAGTCTTCCCCATAAATAATCCGTATCAGCCCCATCTTCGAGCGATCATTATGTTTTAAAAATAAAATCCGTGGCACAAGATTGAACAATAAATCGCATTAAAACACATGGACTTTGAATAACTCAACGTTACTTCGAATTTCATTGAGTGGACCCAAAAATGCGCTTGAAAGGAATCAAACCGATGGCTTCCGCCGACTCAGCTCCCCAGTCAAAATTGACCGATTCAGACAATATCGACTTTAGTGAAAATTCAGTCGAAGAGAATCAAAAACCGACCGCCGAGAACCAACTTTTGAATCGTGGGATGATCTCTTTACTCTGCGTCTCCTTTTTAGGCGCTGCGAACGACAACATCCTAAAGCAAATTTTAACTTTAATGGTCGTCGTTGGAGGTGTTTGGGTAAATGCGCTCGGAGATGGCACGCAAAGCTTCATCGCCCTAGTTCTCGCAATTCCGTTCATACTACTCTCTGGATTTGCTGGACAACTCGCAGACAAATACAGTAAAGCTACCGTCATCACGTGGGTGAAAATCGCGGAGATTCCAATCGCAGTTATTGCCGCTACTGGATTATTGATGGGAAGTTTTTGGATCTCCATTTTCGCTCTATTGCTTTTGGCAATCCAAAGTTCATTTTTGGGACCTGCAAAATTTGGCATTATCCCAGAACTTGTTCCAGCCAAAAAACTGAGCCAGGCAAATGGGTTAATCCTCGCCTTAACGAACGTTGGCGTCATTCTCGGTTCCGTTCTCGCAGGCCCATTGGCTGATATGTACTATCCAACAGAAACACAAGCTCAGACCTCTACGATTAAGGCGGCGACTTCCGAGGATGAGCCAGCAACGTCCAATGAACCCTCCGCAGGTGAGATAGTTTTCGTTCCACATTCTGTAAAATCACCAAGAAAATCACCCGTTGGATTAACGCTGATCACCATCGCAATCCTTGGATTAACGGCGGTTTTATGGCTACCGAAACTAAAGCCGGCCTCACCTAATCGCAGATTATCGTTGGACATATTTAGCAGCCATCGCGAGACGTTTAGGACTGCTGATAAAACGCTATTAGTTGTCTTAACGTCGTGGTCTGGTTTTTATTTAGTGGCGAGCCTAGCGTTACTGTTGTTGCCTGAATTCCGATCTTCACTTGGAGTCGATAACACAAAGATGAGTCTCATTGTTGGACTCCTTGGCATCTCGATCGCGATAGGTAGTTGCTGCGCAGGTTTCCTGTCGAAGGACAAAATCCGCCCCTATTTTTCGCTTGCCGGTGCGGCAGGAATGACAGTCGCATTCTTCTTAATGGGTATACTGCCCATCAACTATTTCGGACTTGCTGCACTTGTATTTTTGATAGGATTCTTTGCTGGTTTTTATATCGTTCCACTTCAGTCATTGTTGCAATACCTTGCTCCGGAGGACGAACGGGGTAGGTTTTTTGGGACAGCCAATACACTTTCATTTACCTTCATCTCACTTGGAGCGGTCATTTTCCTAGTGTTAAGCTTCTACGGATTTACGCCCGCCAACGTAGCCTTATTCTGCGGGGGATTCTCGCTCATTGGTACGATCGTTGGAGGCACCGCAATGAAGCAAATCCTCAGAGCAAGAGACGCGCACGGAGAGGGGAATTCAAACAGCTAAAGCGAAGATCGAACTGGCTAATTCGACTCAATTCGGTCAAGTGCTTCGCCAAGAATATCCCGCTTGTCCCCAAAAATAGTCGATTAAGGCCAATCCCTCCCAGACCAAACCAACGTCCCCTCCCGGTGAGGACCGCCACCTATCTGGAATTCACAAGACCTAAGTAAGTGGGAGAAAATTCCCCAATTGGCGAACACCCATTCATGAAAATCGAATCAGTAAGTTTTCCAATAATCCACTTTATCATATGACTAATTTTAAAACCAAATCTAACCACCTACGAATTTGGCATCTTTCATTTGCCCTTTCAGTAGGCTTGAAGGTGTTTCCGCTAACGCTTTTGGCGACGCCCTGCAACGCACAACAACCCAACATTCTCTTCATCGCAGTTGATGATCTAAATGATTATATTTCACCTTTGAGTAACCACCCCGGAGTCATTACCCCCGGCTTTGAAAGGCTAGCCCGTCGCTCAACTGTATTTACCAACGCGCACTGTGCGGCACCGGCATGCCACCCCTCGCGGGTCGCAGTGATGACCGGAGTTCATCCTTCAGAATCTGGGATCTACAGAAATCTTTTTGGTGCTCATGGGCCTCGATGGCGTGACGAATCTCCTGAATTGAAAAACGCCGTCGTCTTATCGCAGCACTTCAGAAACAATGGCTATCATGCCGTAGGTGGCGGAAAAATATTCCACACCCTCCAATGGACCCCCGGAGACTCTCAAAACGACCCTGAAGCGTGGGATGAATATCGAGGAAATCCTCTCGACCCCATTTCAAAAGACTGGCCTCGTCCCAACTTCCGTCAAAATCAAAACGACGGGTTTCGTGGTCAACGGCCATTAAGTAATCATTTGTTTGGCGCTGCGGTCATCGATAACGCTCAAGAACAAGACTATGGGGATCACCTCATTGCAGATTGGGCAATCGAGCAACTAAACAAAAGTCATGACAAACCACTATTTCTTGCCGTCGGATTGTTTCGCCCCCATATCCCTTGGGAAGTCCCCAAACGTTGGTTCGACCTTTATCCGATTGAGACTGTCCAGCTTCCAAAGTACCAACGAGGAGACCTCGAGGACGCTCACGACCATGGACGAAGACATTGGCACAAATGGGTTGAGGAAAACAATCAATGGCGCAAACTGATGCAAGGCTATCTTGCAAGCATCAGCTATGTCGACCACCAGGTGAATCGCATCCTCGACGGACTTGATAATTCTCTCAAAGCAGATAATACAATTATTGTCCTTTGGTCGGATCACGGGTTTCACATCGGCGAAAAAGAAAATTGGGAAAAATTCGCCCTTTGGAATCAAACCACTCGAGTCCCTCTGCTTGTTTCTCTGCCTAATCAATTTGAAAAAAACGGATTTCCAAACCATTCTCGCACGAATCAACCTGTTACTTTGACCGACCTGTATCCTACTCTTTGCCAGCTCGCCTCAATTCCGACTCCAAAGCAATGCAGTGGCCTTTCATTCTTGGAACAATTGCGAAACCCCAACGCCGCAAGAACTCAACCAGCGTTGACTTCATTTTTCTTCCATCGAGAAAGTGCAGCATCCCATGCAATATCGGGAATACGATTTCGCTATGTAAAGTATGGGAATAATTTCGAAGAACTCTTCGATCTACAAAATGACCCCGAAGAATTTAAAAACGAAATCGACAACCCCAATTTTACTTTAGTTAGAAACAAACTTAGAAATTCGATTCCTGCCCATCCATCGGAAAACCGCACTGTACCGACTGATTCCAAATTTCACCGCGGCCGTTTAAAAACAAAGTTGAAAAAAAACGCTAAATAATTGCGGTTCAACAGCAGGCGGGCACACTGTTCAAGAATGCAATTCTCTAGCCCAGTGGAACGCTGCCTCGACTTCTTACCCGCAAGTAAGACTGCGGTACTTGGAATATGAAGCTTGCTGAATCCAAAGCGCACCGGACTGCAATCAAACTGACAACATGCGTACCGACAGTAAACACCTCAATCGTTATTTTGCATCGCAAATTTACGGCATCCCAAAATATTTCAGGCTTGGCATAATTTCTGCTTTAAGGGTTGGTAAACCGAAATGAAACCCGTTTGGAAACTAGTTTCATTCACCAAGTAATATTTCATTCACCAATCCCCGGGAAACTTGAAATGAATTTCAAATCTACCAGCGGAGCAATCCGCACCCTCAGTTTTGCGTTTTTAGCCGTTATTGGCGTTTCGCTATTTGCCGACCGCGCACAAGCTCAGAGTTGTCGATACGACCGTGGTTACGGTTCTTACCGCAGTTCAGGGTTTTCTATCGGATTCAGTACGAATAACTACAATCGATATGGCAGTGGTTTCAGTATTGGTTACTCTACTTACCAACCAACTTATCGATCCACCAGATCCTACCACAGCAACTCACATTACCATTACTACCCAAGCCGGTCTTTGAGATACAAGAGCCACTATGATTACAACCCTAGCTACTATCGAAGATACAACTCGGGTTATTGGCACCGATAGATCATGCACTTAGATTGTTTAGACGAAAAATCAGTCCAGGATTTATTCCGGACTGATTTTTTTATTTCAACTAAATCACAATTCAATCCAATTAAATTTGCTGATAACTGATTTTTAAAGTTTTCAGTTACCAACTCCAACAATTCAGCGCGACTCACGCAAACAAACTCATGGGCACGTCAACTCATTCGAAAAACCGAAAAAGGGCACCGGGAACCACATCGGTCCATTGGTTCCTCCGCGGAATGCTAGGCGGAGTCCTCCTTCTAACTGCAATCAATGCTGGATCCTACTTTTTCAGAACTCAGAGTGTGGCCGATCTGATCGGTGAAAATCAAAACGTAAGCGAATCCCTAGGTTTCCCAACAAGGGTTTGGCTAGAGACCAGCAGTTCCAATAGTGGTGAGGCGGGATTCGATCTTATCGCGGCGGGAGTCAATTTGTTGTTCGGGATCATGCTTGGATCTGTTTTTGGGGCAATCGGCATTAGGTATCGACACGGCCTTGACCGGAAACTAGCCGAGTTCGAAAAGAAAAATGCAAACACACAATCAAAGGGATATCAGTTCTCAATCATTGGATTGCTGCTGCTGACCACACTGGTGGCGGCCTTGACTGCAACCGTCATCAATTATTTGAAAACGCCGCAGTTACTACTGGCAATCTATTTCGCCGGCCCCGCGCTTTTATTGGGACTAGCAATGATTCCCAAGGGCATGCATTGGAGATCAAGAGTGGTGATCTTGGCCATCACCGAAGTGGGATTGATAGGATTGGCTTTGTGGTACGGGCAATCTCTTGGAGTTCCGCTGGAGCGGGTGATGCTTGGTATCTTTGTTGGCTGGACATCGCAAAGTGGAGTTTTCGCATTCTTGATCACCGTCACGCTTCTAATCCACATGGTAATTAAGGATTCAGCGTCTGATCCGAATGGGAAAAACGGTCACGCCTCCAAAATCACTTAAGACGTTTGATGATGTGCCACCCATACGGACTGGCCGAAGTGTCGTATTCAGCTATCCCTATCTCACCAACTTTCAAAGAGAATCCGACATCACCGAAACCTTTCACCAGACCAGTTCTCGGCCGAATCCACTGAGCTTGATCCTTACCTTCCATAAAAACTTCTTGATCGAGATTCGCCATCCGGTAGATACCG
>CALKNI010000029.1 GCA_938091115.1 uncultured Pirellulaceae bacterium
TGTTTTGAGGTATTTGACGGGGCATCCGGTTTCCAAGGTAACCGTGGGGATGTTTTTCATTGGAATCGCTTCTCTGGGTTTGGTTGCTAACAATATTTTCGAGCAATTCAGCGGCGAAAAGAAAATCTCAATCAGCATTCCTCAAGGTACTGTGGGTAGCAGTTACGTGCAGTCCGAAGCCAATACATCTGAGAGTGTGAGGCCTCGAGGTGCTATTGAGGAGAGAACGGTTGTTTTGGGGAAGCATCTTTTGGAGTTACCCAAATGGATGCATGGCCATTATTTGTGGCAGCGTTTGGTGAACGGTTTGCATTGTATCTACCGGACTAATTCCACAGCCTCTGTAGAAGATGAGCTTAAGTATTTGGCTGATTTAGATCTTGATCGTCAGCAGCAACGGTATTCGCTAGTAAGGATTTTGATTTGGGCGACTCCGATGCTTGGTTTTTTGGGAACTGTTCTAGGGATTTCTCAAGCGCTTGGTGGAATCAATGTTGGACCCGATAATGATTTCCAGCAAATGATGGATGGGTTGCGTGGAAGTCTCTACGTCGCATTCGATACAACGGCACTTGCCCTGACTTTATCAATGGTATTGATGTTCGGGCAGTTTTTAGTCGAGCGATTTGAGACCCAATTGCTGGAGTTAGTGGATCAGCGGGCAAAGCAGGAAATAAATGCAAATTTTGATATGACGGTTGCGGCAGATAATCCAACTTATGAAAATGTTGCTCACAATTTTCTAAATGCTTCCCAGCAATCGATTGAAAAACAAACCCACAACTGGCAAAAAACTGTGCAGGCAGCTCACGCGACTTGGCTGGAGTCTCAAGAGAATCTGAAGGATCGCCTCAGTCGGCAATTGATGGATTCGATCGAGCAAAGTGTTGAAAAACTGACTCTGGGGCTGACTAGCTCCATCAACAAAGCGGACGAGTCGATGTCGCACCGTTGGAGTCAGTGGCAGGTCACACTTTCTGATAACGCCCGTCTGATGTCTGATTATCAGGGAAAATTGGCTCAACAGGCGGAGTTGATGGGAGAGTTGTTGGCTCAAGATCGAAGCCAGCCGAGTCTAGAGCCAATTCTAGCGCAAAATCAAATGGTAGCTGAAGCAACCGAAAAGTTGAAAGATGCAGTGGAGGCGATGGTAGTTAGTCTCTCTGAGAATCGTCATGGAATGTTGGGTGCCACTACTGGATCGTCGGAAACCACTGAGCAGATACAGGAAGAAGGGTTGGAGTTCGCCCATTCTACAATTGGTCAGACGGAGTTAAAAAGACAGATCGCCGAAATTACCCAGTACGGCATGGGAGCTCGATTCGATCTTGAAAAAGATCAGGTACTTCCCGAGCCAAATATTGCAAATTCAGGCTCTAGCACCGAGGAAGTCATTTTACCGGTTCGCAATCAGGGACGTCAGTTTGTCACGGTTAACATTGACCGGAGCTCAAAAAGAACTGCATGAGACGCCGTAAAAAAAATCGAACTCAACTCAGTGTTTCTTTGTTTCCATTTTTGGCAGTATTGATCTGCACTCTCGGTGTTCTGATTGTGATGCTCGTGATGGCGGTGAAATCGGCAGATGTTCAATCTGCAAAAAAACAAGCAGAAGATGATTCTGGAAAATTGGCAGAGATTGATGAGTTGAGTGACGCAGTTTCACTGGATCAGATCCGTATCGACGGAATGGCTTCGGTGCGCCCAGATGCCTTGGAGAAATTGCAACAGTCTCGTTCTCACCGCAGCTACCTTGAGTTGGAGCTTCGGAAGACCAAGCGTGAGCTTGAGAAAGCAATCGAACAATGGAATCGTCTTCAGAGCGAGCCAGAACCAGTTGTTTCTTTTGAGAAGTTTTCAGAAAATCGTGGGAAGCTGGTGTTGGCTGAGTTGGAGCAAGAGATCCTTAAAGTACGTTCCGAGATCAAAGAAAAACGTGAAAGTAACGCCGCAATCAAGCCAACCACCTATGTTATTGAACCTTATCGCGGGCGTGGCGGAACGTTCAGAAGACCTATATTCATTGAATGTCTAAAAGATGAAATCATCTTGCAACCCTCGGGAATTCGGTTGCGGAAAGATGAATTCGTATTACCGCTCCAACCAGGGAATATGCTCGATTCAGCGCTGCTCGCTAACCGAGAGTACTGGCAGCGTTATGATTTGGTGGGTGAGGAGGGGAGTCCGTATCCGTTGGTGATTGTTCGCCCAGAGGGTGCAGAGACTTTTGTTTTGGTTCGGCGTGCGATGCAAAGCTGGGACGATGAATTTGGATATGAGCTGGTCGATAGCGGTATGGTATTAGGTTTTGGGCAAAAAGACCCGCAGCTTATTCAAGAAGTAGAAGATGCGATCGAAGAAGCTAAACAGCGTCAGCAGTCTCGGATGGCGATGATTAATTCTCAACGTTCCCGTCATGCGATGTTTGCTACCCAGCGGACCCGTCCGGGGCTTCGAGTTTCCGGGGGAAAGGGGGGGTTTGTTTCGACGGAAAGTGGCCTGGGAAATGGTTGGGAGGAATCGCAGATTCGTGGATCTGCTAACCAATCAGGTTCAACTTTTTCAGTGGATTCGTCTTCTGCAATGAATACCAATCGAAGAGATTTAAAGAAACAACAGTCTAACTCAGAAAATGAATCGGGATCATCAGCGGATGTTACTCCGTCTCAGGCAAACGCCGGCGCGGGTGGAGAGGTTGCAAGCGACAGTCTTCAGTCAACGCTAAGTATTGCTAATCAGCGTGGCGGTAACTGGGCATTACCAGCGAAAACAGTGGGGGCGACTGGGTACGTTCGCCCTATTCGTTTGTTGTGCGGCGCCGATTATTTAGAGATTCAGTCCGGTGGTGCTGTCAGCGGGCGAATTTCAATGGCGAAAGGCACGGCAGCAGCGATTGATCCTTTGGTGGAGCAGATTTGGGGACAAATTAAATCTTGGGGGGTCGCTGGTAAAAATGGTTATTGGAAACCACAACTTCGCGTGACGGTGTTACCCGGAGGAGAGATGCGGTTTTCAGAATTAAATGGATTGCTGTACAGAAGCGGTCTTTTGATTGAGGAGTCGCGGCGATGAGCCTCAAGCAGATCACAACTGGCCAAGATTCTTTTTTGGATATTGTCGCGAACCTTGTTGGGATTCTCATTATTTTAGTGGTAGTGGTCGGCGCTCAGGCATCCGCCTCCTGGGTTCACACCTCTCCTAGTGAAGGACTTGTTGCCAAAATTGATGATCTCAAGGAATCCAAAGCTCGTTTGGACGATACGATTACCAAACTTCAGTCGGATAATGAGTCCTTGGTAAGGAAGCAGGCGAAGGAAAACAGCCTAGCTGCAGCTTTGACTGATCAACGCCATGAAGCCCTCATCAGCCTTGAGATCTTTCAGCAAAAGTTAAAAGTAGCCAAGAAAACGCGGCTTGAAAAATTGGCGGCAATTGATACTGCGGCAGCGATTGAGATTGAAAAGAAGGATGCCTTTGAGGTTCAGCAGCGACTTTTGAAAGACGAATTAGCAGAGTTGAATCGAGAGTCAAAAGCTGTTTCTTACAGCAATGAACCTGCCACCGAAGTCATTAAACATTTTCCCAACCCAATTGCTAAGACTGTCTTTTCGGATGAAATTCATTTTTGCTTAAATAACGGCCGTCTTTCCTATGTCCCAATGACTGAGTTGCTTTCGCTTATTAAGTCAGAGTGGAAGCGTAATGCGGAACGATTAAGTCGGGTGGAACAGGTGATTGAAATTGTCGGTCCAGTGGGCGATTACCGAATGCAATATGAGTTAGTCGTTGAGACAAATTACGATCGGATGGGGGATGGAACGATGGCCCAGAAAAGCGTCAGCTTTCAGGGCTTTAGGATGATTCCATCGAGCCCTCTGATTGGTGAACCAATTGAAGCAGCTCTTCAAAAGAATTCCAATTTTCAAAAAAGACTGACTAATTTCGAGCCGGGAAAAACGACAGTTTCGATTTGGGTCTATCCCAATGATTTTGAGTCGCATGCAATACTCAAAAAATGGATTTACGAGAACGGTTTTCAAATGGCAAGTTGGCCGCTTGACCACGGGAAGAGAATCTCGGGTGGACCTGCCGGTTTCAAAACCTCCGCGCAGTAATCCATACTTCATCTCCACTCAGTTCTCGGCTAAAGTAGGTGACTGTCGGCCTGATCCCTGTTTCCTGTTTTGATTTTGAGTGCTTCGGCATTTTTGAAAATTGAATAAAGATGGGAGATTGCGATGGATCGAGCACACCATTGTCCTGGTAGTTAGAACCGAATTTATGGCAAGAAAAAATCCTCGGCGGAATATTTCGAGAATTGAAGTTCCTGGAGAAGGTAAAAAGATCTACGGGGGATGGGAAGTCCGTATTCAGCGGCGAGGCGAACGTTTTTCTAAGTATTTTTCAGATCTTAGCCACGGCGGGAAACGGTTGGCATTGCAGTCAGCTAAAGTTTTTCGAGATGAGATTGATCAGAGATTCAAACGCTATACTGTCAAAGATTTGGCTACCAAACCGTCGGTACGAAACCGTTCTGGGCAAGTAGGAATTCGTCTTCATGAACAAACTGACCGGCGCGGTCAGTTTGATTATTCCTATTGGTATTGGATTGCCCAGTGGACCGATGGCCACGGACGACGACGGACTCGCTCTTTTTCAATTCATCGGCATGGAGAAGAAGAGGCGTACCGACTTGCCTGCGAAGCACGCCATCAGGGGATTAAGCAAGCCAAGCGGTGATCTCTTAGTGCCGCCTTCAAGGTAAACGAGGCCAGTTTGCAGCAACAACCACTCAATCTTGATTGGTTCTCCTGCGTTAATCCCCAGCTTTGCACTTAAACTAATGCCAACAATTCCAACTTCGAGAAATCCTGAATTACTCAGCTTTGCAACCATGGTCGCTGCAGGTTGGTCATGTGAGTCGGGATAAATGCCGACCGTTTCATGTCCCCCGAAAATTTATACAAACCGATTGGTCTCTAGGAACATGTTCGATTTGTTCGACTGAGATATCGTTCACTAGGTCGCCTTGCAGATTCACAGAGGCGACACGTCCTTCAATTAAATTCGACAATGTCATTCTCCAAAGGAGTTGGGACGGAATGCGATTGTCCCGAGTTATCTGCAAACGGTTTGGTTCGCCACACGCTCCGTGAAAACTTAGCAGTGAAATCAAGGATGTAGTTACCGAAAGCGATGACTTTCTTGTTTTGGCATCAAGAAACTGTTTTCGCAAGACCATCTAAGGGCTAGGTTGAAAAGCAAATTTTGTCAATTTTGTAAATCAGGAATTCAAAATTCTAAAACTTAGCCTGTGATCATTTTTGAAAGCATTGCTTTGACAAGTCCCGGGTTGGCATTGGGGTTTTTTTTTCTGGCTTTACCGATCAGCATTCCTATTGCTTTTTCATTCCCTGATCGAATTTGCTCAACCACGTTCTGGTTTTCATCCATCAGTGTTTCGCAGAGGGTAACAAGTTCACTGTTGTCGACAGATTTGATGCCTAGTTGCTTGATCGCTTCTTCAGACGAAATGGAATGTTCGACCATGGCATTGAGTACTTCTTTACCGCGAGTTTGGTCGAGCGTGCCAGCGATGACTAATTTTAAAAGTTCGGTGAATTGCTGATGAGAAACCGGATATTGCTGAATGGTTTGGTTCGATTCATTCAGGTGACGCAAGACTTCCTGTCCAATCCAATTGTTTGCGACGCGGCTATTCTCGCAACCATCAGCAACAGTTAAAAAGTAATCCACTACTCCCCTGCCCTGAGAAACAATCACGGCAGCATCATCGGGTTTTAAGTTGTATTCTTTAACAAGTAACTCTCGTAATATTGCTGGCAATTGCACTAGTTGTGATCGGATTTGTTTAATTTGAGTTTCCTCAATTTTTACCGCAATCAGATCTGGGTCAGGGAAGTAACGATAGTCAGCTGAATCTTCTTTTTCCCGTTGAAGAGTGGTCATTTGGGTATGGTCGTTCCAACCGCGGGTTTGTTTTGGAGCGTCCGCGATCGTGACGCCATTCTCTTGCCAGCCTTCAAATTGCCTTTGAGCTTCGAATGTGATTGATCGCTCAACTGCTCGAAAACTGTTGAGGTTTTTGATTTCTACAATGGGCGTGGCAATTTGTTGGCCCCGAAGTGGGATATGCAAATTGACGTTCGCGTCGCAACGCAAATTACCTTGCTGCATATTGCAATCAGATACATCAATATAATTTAGGATGAGTTTGAGTTCGGAGAGAAACGCTTTGGCCTCAGCAGCGGTTCGAATGTCTGGATAGGTGACAATTTCAAGAAGTGGAGTGCCTGTTCGGTTGAGATCAATTTTTGAGCTTTGCCTGTCATTCGATTCGTCATGGATGCTCTTTCCAGCATCCTCTTCGAGATGTGCTCGTTCAATTCGAATTCTCCTTGGTTGCCCCGAAGCCTCGGTGGTTTGAATGTCGAGATGGCCAGGGCCACAAATGGGTTGATCGAATTGACTGATTTGATAGCCTTTGGGCAGGTCTGGATAGAAATAATTTTTTCTGTCCCATTTCGTGGATCGAGCGATTCGGCAGTTAAGCGAGAGACCCGTTCGGATGGAAAGTTCCAGAGCTCGTTGGTTGATCACAGGCAGAGCTCCGGGCATTCCGGTACAAACAACGCAGGTTTGTGAATTTGCAGCTTCACCGAAGCGAGTCGAGCATCCACAGAATAATTTGGAATCTGTATCGAGTTGGACGTGGACTTCGAGGCCAATGATAATTTTGGCGTCGTTAAAAGGAACGGTTTGGCGGTTGTTTGATTGTGAGTTGGAATTGGAATTCAAGACTGAGTCCTCCATGGTTCTGCTGGGCTCGTCATATGCCAATGTGTTTCATTTTGGAATTGATGAGCAGCTCGCAACAGAGTGTTTTCTTCGAATGCCCGTCCTTGCAATTGGAGTCCAATAGGCAGTCCCGTACTCGATGGTTCGACGGGAACTGACATGGCGGGGATCCCAGCTAAATTTGCTGAGACCGTAAAGATGTCTGCGAGGTACATCGCGAGAGGATCTTGGGTGTGTTGCCCGAGTTTAAATGCCGGGGTTGGAGTAGTTGGACCGAGGATCAGGTCGACCTTTTGAAATGCTTCGTCGTAGTCTTGCTTAATCAGACGGCGGACTTTCGAAGCTTTTAAGTAATAGGCTTCGTAATAGCCGGAACTGAGGGCGTAGGTTCCTAGGATGATTCGCTGTTTGACCTCGTCACCAAATCCTTGTCCCCGTGTATTGCGGTACATTTCTTCAAGGTCGTTGGCTTGCGCTCGGAAGGAGTAGCGGACGCCATCATAGCGAGCCAGATTACTCGAAGCTTCACATGGCGCGATAATGTAATACGCGGCAACCGCCGAATTGGAATGTGGCAATTCGATTTCTTCGATATTCGCTCCGAGTTGCTTGAATACGGAAATTGCATCGTTGATCTTTGTTTTGACTTCCCAATGGAGTCCCTCATGCAGATGGTCTCGACAAACTCCAATACGGATGCCTTTCAAAGGTGTCTCGAGGCTGGTTAAAGCATCTGAGACATGTTCTTTTGAAGAGGTTGAGTCGCGTGGATCGAACCCTGCGATGACTGACATTAGCAGTGCGGATTCTTTTGCGGTGCGGGTCATGGGGCCGATTTGATCGAGGCTGCTTGCGAAGGCGATCAATCCATAGCGGCTGACCCTTCCGTAAGTAGGTTTTAGTCCAGTGATTCCACAAAACGAGGCAGGTTGGCGAATTGAACCACCCGTATCCGAACCAATCGCGACCGGCGCCAAACGACCGGCAACACATGCTGCTGATCCTCCGCTTGAGCCCCCGGGTACCCGATCAGTTGCCCAGGGATTGGTGGTAGAACCAAAATACGAATTCTCGGTGGAGCTGCCCATCGCGAACTCGTCCATGTTTGTTTTCCCAATCACGATCGCGCCTGCTGATTTTAATCGTTCGACAATGGTTGCATCGTAGGGAGCCGAAAAATTTTCCAGCATCTTCGAGCCCGCGGTAGTTGGTTGCCCGGAAACACAAATTCCATCTTTAACGGCAACCGGTAAACCAGCGAGACAGCCTAAAGATTCTCCAGCCTTTCTTCGTTTGTCGATCGTTTCGGCTTGTTCAAGAGCTGTGTCAGAGACACTAATGAAGGCATTTAGATCCGCATTGTGGGTTTGGATGCGATCGAGAAAGTGCTGAACACAGTCAGTTGCTGTTAAATCTCCAGCGTTGAGTTGGTCGACGATTACGTCAGCATTCAAAGCTGAGAGAGTCATGTGTTCGTCCAGTTAAATGGAAAATCTGAGTCTTAAATTACGAATCAGTTGGTTTAAAAACGGGGGGGACCAAATAGAATTCTCCATCTGATTCAGGTGCGTTATCTAAGATTTTTTCGCGAGGAACGCTCGTCTGAAGTTGATCATCTCGAATGGCATTTACCGATTCGATAGCTCCGAAAAAAGGGATGACGTCTTTGGGTAATTCAATCTGTTCCAGTTGACTTACAAAGCCGAGTATCTGTTCCAGTTTTTCACCTGAAGACTTAAGTTGCTGTTCGTCGAGGTGGATCCGGGCGAGTCTCGCAACTTGATTAACGATAGGTTGCTCAGGAGTATCGGGCATAAGAGATTCCGCGGGATCAATGGACAGCTTGCGACCTGTGCGTGGGCAGATTCTTTATTCGATAACGATTAAAGAAACGCCTTAGCAGAACTAAGCATAGCGTTTCGATCTGAGGAACAAAACTGGGTTTGCGAATACGAATTCGCGCAAAATTAGACAGAATTTTGCTGAAGCGGCTTAAACCAGGGAGCAATTACGAAGGTAATTTGAATGGCTTTTGCTTAACTGCTTTTCGAATTGCGCCGCTGCGGATGCATTGAACGCAAACTTTCAGAGTTTTGGTTCCGCCACCTTGGATCGCAGTGCGGACCTTTTGTAGGTTGGGGCGGAACTGTCGCCGAGTAATACCGGTCTTTTTCGTACCGACACCACCGAGATACTTGGCTTTACCACGCGTTTCGACACGATTGCCCATTTGAGGGCCTTTTCCACATACTTCACAAACGCGAGCCATGACTTTGTCCGTTTAAAATCGATCAAATTTTCAGATTTAGATACTAAAAGTTAGCTACGCAGTATAGCAATTCGGCTCGATTGTTCAACGGCATAAATAGCAGTATTTTAGCGTAAAAACCCTTCTTTTTGGGTTTTTCGCCAACCAATTGAACGAACTTAGCAGGTTTGGACTGTGTGCTAGGGGAGCGGCAGAAAACCGGTGTCTAACCGCCTCTCACAAATATTGACTGCATCACCAAAGGGAATTAGTGATTTTTTAAGCTGGGGGTATTTACGGAACCATGCGATCAAAATGAGTTGGAGATTCATTTCCATCAGATTCTCGGGTATCGTTCTCTCCGTAACCGAGGCTTCGGTGAGTTGCTTGATTGTCGCAATTGCGCGTGTTTCGGAGTTGGGCGAGATGGTGCTGCCGATGAGTTGTCCGGCTTTTAAAATAAGCCAGGCGGCGCGGTTTTTTCTAGCCTCAATCGGAAGAACGCCATTCAGGGATTGTTGAGCATTGCGAAGCGCTGACATCCGCCGATCGAGCCAATTAAGGTTTGAGATGTGATCTCTCAGTATGGCGGCTTTTTCGAAAGAATGGCTGGCAGCGGCGTCCTGCATTTGTTGATTTAATCTAGAGAGAATTGAGGAATCTTTACCCAAAATGAATTGGTGTGCATTTTTAACATTTGCTTGGTACGTATGGGTGCTGCACTGCGCAGCACATGGTCCCGGGCAGGTTCCCAATTCAAAACGAATACACTGTGCGGTTAGCGGATTTTCAAATAGAGACAGTTGATTGTTGAATCTAAATTTGATTTTATCGTGGCAGTCTCGAAGTTGAAAACACTGGTTGATTGTCTCTACTGCCGAGCGAAGACGCCCAGTACCTGCAATTGGTCCGAAAGAAAACTCGGACTTGTTCGTAAGGCGTCTAGTGAAAAAGGCATTCGGTGCGAGTCCTCCACCAAGACATATAAAGGCGGGTTGCCGTTTGGTGGGCTGCCCTTGCGTATTAAATTCGGGACGCCAGCGATAAATGAGTTCTTGTTCCCGGATCAGAGCGAGAAGTTCGTTAGAGATTGGTTCCCAAACAATTGTTTTACTGTGTTGCCTAATTCGCACAGCTTTTTTGTCCACGGGAGTCTTCGAAAAATAGGACAACAACCGCTTTCGAAGTGATTTTGATTTTCCAACGTAGCAAAGCTGATTTCGGTCATCGAGCCACCCATAAACTCCCGGAGTCAGAGGGCAGTGGTCGTGCAAGAGTGCTCTTGCCTGCAT
This sequence comes from uncultured Pirellulaceae bacterium, assembly GCA_938091115.1. Taxonomy (GTDB): domain Bacteria; phylum Planctomycetota; class Planctomycetia; order Pirellulales; family Pirellulaceae; genus Mariniblastus. The sequence goes on from CALKNI010000029.1 coordinate 10,360, forward strand.
CCGATCGTTGGGAAGACGGTGCCGTTTGATGCGGCCTCTGGTTTGCTGCACCAAGATCGAAGCCCCAAATCCATGGAAGTTGGGGATTTGATGTTCTAGTAGTTTTGGCACGAATCCATCCTCTCCTTAGCAGTTTGCACACTCCCTGATGCAACCGGACTACCTGCTTAGTCAGGATAGAGGATTGCTTTGCAGAAATAAATAGCTCGCCGATGCCTGGTTGAAATTTGAGACAGCTGGTTTAGGAGGCTGAACGTTTTGGCTACGAAGTTCGTTCGGAAATACTTGTAAGGGCGAGTTCGATGGAAATTGAACGGGTGAAAGAGAGCTAAATAGAAATAAAAGTAGGCAGTTCCGGTCGTTTGAAAGAAAAAACAGGGGAAGTAATTCAGTTTAGGCGTCGTATGAAGTGAATTGTTCGCCAGGAAGTTGAAGATTGGTTTCCCCTCTCAGCCTTAGTCTTACCGCAGTCCGTAGATTTGGAACCGAAATGGTAATGTGTAGCAACGGCGCGGATTAACCGCTTAAATTACTGCAAAATTTTTACGGTTTGGGGTTTGACAAGTCGATAAGAGGTTTAGATCAAAACGCCGGGAGGGCGAGACACGGACTGTTTCGCAACCAGGATAGAGTCATAGCATGACGATGGAGCGACATGCTGTGACTTTTTTTATGCGCTCTCTACCAGCTCGATCTTTTCTCATAGGTGTACAAATTCGCTGGTGCCGTTCACGTAATCCTCGTACGTACTTGTTGGTTTTTGCTTGGGTTTTCCCTAAGCGCACAGCTAAAACCCCTCACACTGAATGGTCACAAGTCTGGGTTCAGTCGAT
>CALKNI010000030.1 GCA_938091115.1 uncultured Pirellulaceae bacterium
ACTTCTCATTGTGTTCGTTTACTGGCGGTAAGATCGGAACTTGATCAACAACTTTCAAATCGAATCCGCGAAGATTAAATGCTTCCGTCTTTTTGGGATTGTTGGTGAGTAGGCGGACCTGTTTAAGGCCGAGATCTTTTAAGATCTGGATGCCGACTCCGTAGTCACGAATATCGGCTTTGTGCCCCAGTGCGTTGTTTGCTTCAACCGTATCAAGTCCATTATCTTGCAAAGCATAGGCTTTGATTTTTTCGGTAAGGCCAATTCCTCGTCCTTCCTGCGGAAGATAAACCAAGACTCCGTGCCCCTCGCGAGCAATCATCTGCAGAGCTAATTCAAGTTGGTCGCCGCAATCACATCGCAGTGATTGGATGAGGTCTCCAGTGAAGCAACTGCTGTGCATTCGTACCAATGGAGCGATTTCCTGCTTGTCGGGTTCGCCCATCACAATCGCGATGGGTTCCTGAGATTCGTGCTGGACACGGTAGGCGATAATCTTAAAATCGCCATAGCGGGTTGGTAGTTTCGCCGTAGCTTCTTGCGAAACGAGTTTTTCACTCACCCGGCGGTGGGCGATTAAATCTTCAATCGTAATGATGCAGAGTCCATGAGTTTCCGCAATTTCCATCAATCGATCACGGGTCGCGCGGTTTCCATTGTCATCCAAGATTTCGCAAAGAACACCAGCAGGTGCAAGTCCTGCCATTCGTGCGAGATCGACAGCGGCTTCCGTATGGCCTGCGCGTCTCAGAACACCGCCACGTTTGGCTAAGAGCATGTGTACATGCCCCGGTCTTTGAAAGTCTTCTGCGGACGAATTTGGGTCTGAGATGGCACGAACACAAGCCGCACGCTCCTCCGCTGTGATTCCAGTTTTCGCAGAGATATGATCGAGCGGCGTATGGAAGGCGGTTTGGTTGGTTGAATTATTGTCCTGATTATCAACCAATGGAGAAATCTTTAGGCGGGCCACCGCCTCGGGGAGAATCGGCATGCAGAAATCGCCGCGTCCGCTCATCACAAGATTGATTGTTTCTGCCGTCGCAGTTTCCGCTGCGCAGATAAAGTCACCTTCGTTCTCACGCGCTTCGTCATCGAGAACGATGACCACTTTGCCCTGTTTAATTGCTTCGACTGCATCGGGGATGGTTGAAAACGACTTGTTCATTTTAATTCTTCGATTGAGTTAGCCAATGACGACCTTCGCAGAGCTGTCGCACTAGAGGGCGGTTGATTTGCTTATTCTACGGTTCCCGCCCGATTCATGAAGTGGCGAACCGTCAAAATCGCGGCAGGTTAACCAGTCTGGGGTGGTGTCATCGGGGCGGTTCATGTTCTGCGGATATTATTGACTCGGCAAAATCCGTTACAATCATGGGACCGGTTACTGTTCATCCAGTGTCAACGTTGAGCGTCGAGTTTAGTAATTCCCCAGCGGAATTATTGTTGGATTGATTTTTTAGCCGGAAATGTCCACTTTCTGGAAGGTTCTTCATGTTTGTTTTGCTGATTCTTTATCCTCTTTTCTATTTTGTTTGCAGTGGAGTCGCTCTGGAGGAGACCACGCTGGACGTCGGGATTTCCAACTTTTCGGTCTTCTCTGAGGACTGCGTTGGACGGTTTTTCGTGGGAATCCAACAAGAAGCGAAATCGAATGAGGATGATTCTCCCCCGCGTCCGAGGGTCACGAATGGCTCCAAACGCCGGCGTCCGACCTATAAAACAATTCGCAATGTTGTTTACAAAAAATTGAGCGACGGTGAGTTAAAGTGTGACATGTTCATTCCCTCGGGGGCTGGCCCCTTTCCCGCAATTTTGGCAGTTCATGGAGGCGCATGGCGAAGTGGAACTAAGGTAACGATGCTTCGGCACGCGTGGCGGATGGTGAGTGCTGGCTATGTTGTGGTGGCGATTGATTATCGCCATGCGCCCGAACATAAGTTCCCCGCCCAAATTCATGATTGCAAACATGCGGTCCGATGGATGAGGGCGAACGCAGATGCTTATAAAATCGATGTGGATCGTTTAGGGGCCTTCGGTTATTCCGCGGGTGGACATCTGGTAGCCTTGCTCGGCACGACCGGTCCACAGGATGGTTTAGAAGGCGAAGTCGAAGCGTCTCTCGCCGGATTTTCCTCTCGGATTCAGTGTGTCGTGGCCGGTGGAGCCCCTTGCGAGTTTAGTTGGATCGCTCCTAACTCAAATGCGTTGGTGTACTGGCTGGGGAAAACCAAATCAGCTTCTCCTGAAGCCTATCAGCTCGCGTCACCCACGAATTACGTTACGATTGACGATCCCCCATTTTTTTTGTTTCATGGGAAATCGGATTGGATCGTCCCTTGGGAATCGTCGTTGAAGATGCATCGAAAACTGTTAGATGCTGATTTGTTAAGTCAGTATGAAATTGCTCAGGGGAATGGTCACATGGGTACTTTTTCTGACATGTTTTGGGTGCAACAAGCGATCGTGTTTTTCGATGCGCAACTCAAAGAGACTCTCCTTCCAATGTGCAACTAATTAAAGCGAAAATACTTAGATCATTAGTTTCGAGAAATACCTGCGGCGGCCTCACATCGTTGCTCCTTTTAATTGAATTGGATTCCATGCCAACACTTGCCAGAGAAGAGTATATCGAGCAATCCTACTTGTTTCGTGGGCTCAACAATCGAACTGAAAAGTCGGACCCGGTTCAGGTGGTGATGCGTCATCTGAGGGATGAGATTCTTAGCACCACTAAGTTGCCAATCGCGATCGATTTTTTATTAGCAGAGTTGACGCACGTCGGAACGATGGCAACTGCAATGAAAAAGATTGGACATTACTTTGCGCCGTTTCAAACATTTCTTGTTGAAGCAGCCGAGGATGAATCAGGTCGTTTTGATATGCGACGAGCTCTCTTAATTCTGGAGTATGAGGCGAAGTTTCGCGCGGAAAGCAAGGATCCAATATCAATGTTTTTTTTCCAGTTCGAAACGATTTGCCAGAACCACTTGGATTACGACTATGGACTCCGAGCGATGGCTGAGGACGGAATCTATGACGACGTTTGGCGTCAGTGGATCTTGTCGATCCGCCATCGGGTCGGCTTGGTCGATCTCGCGGATCTAGTTTACGTCCACAGTGAACATTATCTATCGCGGCGCAACAAGGGTAGCCAGTTGGCAGAAATTGATGGAGAGGACGAAGTTCCAGAGATCGTCTTATTTGGAGAAAAAGAGGGACGGATCGCACTGGCCAATCGTGGCAAAGAACCCATGTACTTATTTTCTGCATTGCAAAGGCAGTTGAATTACCCCGCCGTTCCGCGACCTACAAAGAAGGATCCAGTGGATGATCTAATTCCTAAAATGGTGAAACAGATCGAACGGCTGGAAACGCGGATGAAACTAATGGAAGACGAACAGCGGGATCGAGGGATTGATTTGAGCCAATTCTACAATAAGGACAAATAATTCCGTTGTTTACTAAAAAACAAAGGAATTACTTTGTGTGTGGGGGATCCCGAAAAGGGCTAATTTATTGGCCTTTTTCATGTTTTTCGGATTGTAGGCACCAAGGATTGCGTTGTTTAAGGCAGATTGGGCGTTTGGCTCTAGCGGAGCAAACCCGTCAGGATAGAATTTCGTGTCGAACTCCAAGTCGAACTTTGAGTGCAACCCAAAAGATTTAGTTTCGGTTTGGCAATTCCCAATAATTAATAAGCGTTGATGACCATGTCACTAGGACGTGAATGTATACCTGTTTTCAAAGATGCAGTTCCAGCTGTTCTGCCTTCATTATTGCTTTGCGATTTTGGAAATCTTGAACGTGAAATTGAGTTGCTCGAAGAAGCCGGGGTTGCCGGTTTACACCTCGATGTCATGGACGGAGTCTTTGTTCCGAATTTCACTTACGGAATGACGATTATTTCTGCTTTGAGAAAGCTTACCGACTTGCCGTTGGATGTTCATTTAATGATGGTTCATCCGGAGAAATATATTAAAGCCTTCCGAGACGCTGGCGCAGATATGATCACAGTGCACGCCGAAGCGACTGAGGATGCATGTGGCCTAATCAATCAAATAAAAGAACTAGGAGTTGCTGCCGGTATTGCGGTAAACCCCGATACCTCTACGAAACATATCGAAGCCGCAATCCCACATGCAGACATGGCGCTTGTGATGAGCGTGCACGCTGGTTTCGGTGGTCAGTCATTTATTGAGCCTGTCTTGGACAAGTTTGATGAAATTCGTGGAATGCCAGGTGGTGACGATTTAATTCTTGAGATTGATGGTGGAATTAACGTGTCGACCATTGGTTTAGCAACCGAACGAGGAGCCCAACTCTTAGTTGCCGGTAGTGCAATCTTTAAGCAGGAGGATTATTCGGTGGCGATGGAGTCGATGATGGCACAGGTTAAATTCAATCAATGAGCGAAAACGAATTCAATTTGAAGCCTCGGATTATTTTAGTCCGGGCAGGATCGACTGACCTTGACGATCAGGACCGAATCGTAGGGGCGCTTGATATGCCGCTGAGCTCGGAGGGCGAACGCGAGGCGCGAGCGATTGCGCTGGATTTGAAAGATTTTGGAATCATCGCAATTTTTTCAGCCGCTGGACTCGCTTCTCAGCAGACTGCTCGACAGCTTTCGCGGGCTGGCGAGATTCGGGTACGAGTTGACGAGAACTTCGTTAATCTGAATTATGGATTATGGCATGGGAAAAGTCGTAGTGAATTAAAAGAAAATCAGCCCCGTCTCTATCGTCAATGGCAAGACAATCCCGATTCGATCTGCCCACCGGATGGTGAGCCAATCGAAGCGGCACGCGAACGAGTGAGAGTGGTTTTGAAAAAGATACTTCGGAAGCATAAAACGGGAGCAATTGCGATAGTCGCCCCCGACCCTTTATTAAGTATCCTGCGATCTGAACTGGAGGGGACCGAGGTGCGTGATTTGCTTGATCTTCGATGTGATGAAAATGGCTGGTGTGATGTAGACTGGGCAGCTAGTTCAGCCTTTTAAGAATGAGCTTAAGCATCTTAATCGCCAGCCAATTTTACGCGGGGCAGGCTTCTCATTTTCAGACTTTAGATGTCCAAAAACCTATTGATTGGGCTGTAATTCTTGGCTGAAACCTCGCGTTAGTATTCCAATAGGGGTGTCTTTTGGACTGATTCTCAATTAAACCCATCGGGATTTATGCTCCTTCAAGAAAATCGGTGTTGCCTCGGGTTTTTTAGCCGAAAGAATCGGGACTGTTGAATCCAATGATATCGGAGCTGGGGTTGGGAGCCTCGTCGATTCCGTAATGGAATTCATCGCTCATTGTTTGGGATACTGTGGCGGCTTATTTCGTTAGAGTTTTTTGTGTCTGGAACAGTGTTGTCCGTCTTGTTTGCCAGCGTTGCGCTTTCCGAACGCGCAAGAAATTCTTTTTACGGCAGACTAAATTAGCGCGTCAAGGTTTGAATCGCTACCAATTTTTGAATCTTATACTTCGACTATTTTGGGAAAATTTTCAACTAAGAACATTGTTGGGACGCTGAGTTGTTTTGACTTTCTAAATGGGATTTGATCAAATTAGAAAACGTCTATGCTCGTTGCAAAAAAGTCGCCAAAGAGTTGAAGGGGATTTGATGAGAAGCCTTGTTGTTCTATTTTTGATATTGGTCTTTAGCTCTTCTGTTTTGGCGCAGCCGCCGAGACCCAAAATTAGTAAGTTGCCGCCAAAGTTGGCGAAAGAAACCAACTTTCTCAATCCAGATTTCCTTATTTATTCACTTTGTTCTAGCAATGCAAAAAATATACCTCTGGTAATTTACCTGCATGGTGCGGGGGGAGTTGGTGAGGACGTCAATCGAATCAAAGGGCAACCGATGGGGGTTTGTCGTGGAATTGAGAAATTTAGAAAAGGGCCATGCATTGTTGTCGCACCGCAGTGTCTGCGGAATTCGAAGGAAGGCAAGCGGGGAATTTGGAATGAAAAGGATCTCAATGTTTTTCTGCGACATTTAAAAGCCACGCTTCCGATCGATGAAAATCGCATTTATCTGACTGGAAATAGTATGGGGGGATATGGTTCGTGGATGTGGGGAGGTGCTAACCCGGAACATTTTGCTGCCATTGCACCCATCGTCGGCGGTATTGGCCCGGGGGGACCTAAGGACATTACGGAAGACCTTGCTGCGTGGGCTCGAAACTTGGCGAAGGTTCCAGTTTATGCGTTCGTGGGCGGGCAGGATAAAGTCGTTCCCGCTGATCGTTCGGAAACCATGGTGACGGAAATTGAAAAAGCTGGTGGAAAGCTTGTGAAACTTAAGGTCTATCCAAACCAAGGCCACAATGCGTCACGAATGGTGTTTAACGAACGAGAATATTTTGATTGGATGTTTGACCAAAAGAAACAGATAGCTAAATAATTTTTTGAAATCAAATTTGTCTCTTCAAAATCGACGAAAAAATAGCTGAATCCAAATCGGTTTGACTGTACCTAAAGGCTATTAGTGTAATGAATTGGTTCCAGAAACTTACCGGACTTGAACAAGAGTCTGAAGCGAATGTTCGACAGCACCTTTCTGTTGGTGACGGGGTTTTAAGATCGAATGCCAATGGTTCCTCTTATGGTTATGGAAATCTTGAGGTCGTTGCGCTGGGAGAATTACGTAAACGCGTTTCAGAACTTCAATGCAGTGAGGAGACCGAGGCATCTTTGCGAAATATTTCGGTAAGGGAAACCGTCGCAAATGTTAAGGATTTGCACAAAGACACTCATAATGAAAATTCAATTTTCCAAGTGGCGTCCCAGTTCAATTTATTAGAAATGGTTGGCCCGAGCGTTGTTCCCGAAGCGGGAGTTGGGATTTATGAAAAGGATTTTACGCAAGGGCCGGCGTGTGCGGTTGCGGCGGGTGCAGCGACGATTTATCGAAATTATTTTGTCGAAATTGATGGCGAAATTGGCCAGACCGCAACTCGACAGATTGATACTTTAAAGGATCTAGGAGAGTTGCTTGGTAATAGGAGTGAGCGTTTGTGGCGGATGCAGAATGGATACGCTCTAGCGTCTGCTTCAGGGCTTGCTGAGATTTCAGCGCGCATTGCCAACGCATCTGATGAGGAACTGGACTGCCTGCGGGACGCATTGAGGATTGGTTTGCAATGGGGAGTGGAAGTCACTTTGGCAGGTAGTGGTAACCAAGTAACTCAGGCCTTTTGCTCGGCACTTCCAGTCGCATATTCTCGTCTTGAAATATCGCAATGGGAAGCATTTGCGAGATTGGTTCTTGACGCAAGTTACGAAGCAGTTTTTTGTTCTGCGATTTTAAATCGAGTTGAAACTGGAAGCGGAAAAGTGTTTCTCACGCTGTTAGGCGGTGGCGCGTTTGGGAATGAATTTGAGTGGATAATTTCCGCGATTGAACGTTCGCTTAAGAAGTATCAATGCTTCGAATTAGAAATTGAAATTGTCAGTTATCGAGCATCCCGGCCTGAAGTGGCTGCGCTCGTTGCGCGCTGGAGAGAGGCGAGTTGATTCTAAATTTAAACTGGATTTTTGCACAATTTTGAAACGTGACCTGAATGAACGATTGGTTTCTAGAATCTTGGTTCAAGCTTGGCGAGACGGTTTGCTGTACAAATTTGAATTGACTATTGGCCGGAGTAGTTAATGTCATCAATGAACTTATTCATTTCGATGGTCACTGGTCGCAACGCCATTGTAAATTCGTCAAGGATATTTTCTACCTCTAAGAATTCGTCTTGATTACCCATTTCTTCGAGACATGCCGCAAGTTTCGCGCATTGAACGGCCCCGAGGTGATTCAGGGCACCTTTGATGGAGTGGGCTCTCAGCTTTAAGTCTTTACCGTCCTTAAGCGCAACCGCGTTTTGAACAGCGGCAACTAAAGACCGCTGGTCTCTGATAAAGACTATCATGAGTTCTCGAAGTAATTGCTTGTCCCCGCCTACCGTTTCAAACGCACGATTCCATTCAATAGCAGCACTAAATTCCATAACTTTCCTTTGGGTAGGTGAGGCCTTTATATTTCTTTGAATTGCTTGACGGCGAATTGTATCGATCAGCTCATGGGCGCGGAAGACTTGTGGAATGCTCTCGCCTAGGCATGGTTGTACTCAACTCTTAAATACTAGCTCAGTTATGATTTTGATAGTCATATCGCCAGGGGTTCCGCGACTCACAATCCATTTTTGAAAAGTAGAGCTTAGAACGTTGTCGTAACCGATCCTGTTTAGGGAACACAACTTTTGTAGCCCATCTTTGACTGCCGGTCTGTTTGCGATGCTAAAACCAAATCAGGAGCGGTATCGAGTGACACCGCTCCTGACTTTGAATTCTCTCGATAGAATTAACCAATCGATGCAAGCGCGGCATCGTAATTTGGTTCGTCGGCAATTTCACCGACTAATTCAGTGTGGATTACATTTCCGTCCTTGTTGACCACGACTACGGCGCGGGTGAGAAGACCCTTCAGTGGGCCGTCGACGAGTCCAACACCATAGTTGCCTTCGAACTCACTGCATCGGAAGGCAGATAGATTCGTGACGTTCTCAACACCCTCAGCAGTGCAAAAACGTTGTTGCGCGAAAGGCAGATCTTTCGAGATGTTCACAACGACAGTGTCTTCCAGTTGCCCGGCCTTAGCGTTAAAAGTTTTAACAGAAAGTGCACAAGTTCCTGTGTCAAAGCTGGGAACGATGTTAAGGATGACATTCTTGTCTGCAAAATCGGCCAAAGTTTTTTCGCTAAGATCACCCGCAACTAAAGTAAATCCGGGGGCGGCTGCATCTGCTGCAGGTAGGTCGCCGGCCGTGTTACAGGGATTGCCTTTTAAAGTAATTTCCGCCATCTCATTTTTCCTTTGGAATATCTATTTGAACGTAGTCGGATCATTAGTTTTATCGGCGGGAAATTTCATAGATTTCCAACCAAATATCGAGACCTAAGTCTATTCGTGATTTGATTTGAAATGCAGGGGGGGAACGATTGGAGACACCGGAAAATTTGAGGATTTCGGTTCCGCCACCCTAAAAATTAACCTTAAAATCATCAGATGTCAGAGTTTGACGACTTCTTTTTCTTTTGCGATAGCCATGCCTGCTTGGTTAATATTTCGTGTTGCAGCGTTGGCGGCCTGGAGGACGGGGTTGGTGTGGTTGAAGTGGATGAACCTTATTTTTTTTCTTTCGGTTGCTGGCAGTGGCGAGAACCTGCGGATCGATTCACTAACAAACGGGTGAGGAATTAATGCCATATCCCTGCCGGGGATTTCGCCGTTTTCAAAAAACGTGCCGTCTAGATACGCGATGTCTACAGATTCGATCATCTTTTCGATTGATTGATTCCAGCGGGACCATTTGTCGATATCCGGTAAAAAGAGAGCCGATTTGTTAGGTCCATGAATTATAAAACCAACGGTCTCAGAAAATTCGTCCCGGTGCGGCACAAGAAACGGTGTCACTTTGATTCGACTGTTTAGTTTAATGGAATCGCTGCCGGCCAGTTTCATTAGTTTGATATTCTCTAGCTTTACCAGTTGGCTCCAAGGGCCGTTTTGAGAAAGAAAGCTCAGCATGCGAGGCATGCAATAAGTTTTGATTTGACGTGCGCCCATGACTTCTCGCCCAAGATGAATCAACCCTGAGTAATGCCCGATATGCGCGTGGGTTAAAAAAATTCCATCGAGGATCGGAGATTCAGTGCGCTCACGGGTTTCCGGCGAAAGGTCGTGTAATAATTGCAGTTGTTGTGGGAAATCAGGAGTGCAGTCAAATAACCACTTTTGTCCGGTCGCATGATCGACAAGTCCTAGTGAAGCGACCTGACGCCGAATACTTGGGTCTTTCCAAGCTAGTTTGCAACATGCCTTCTGACAGGCGGCTTGGGGAAATCCAGCGTCCTGAGCAATACCAAGAACGATCAAGTCAACCGGTTGTTTCGGTTCTTCAATCTGTGCGATCGTTGAGAAGTTTAAACAAAAAACAAGCGTAACGGAGAGAAGGCAGATAGTTGAATGGTTAGATGACAGTCGCATGCGGCACTCTCTGGGAAAATTGCTTCAATTTTAAGAGGAATGAAATTATAACAACTCAAGAGGTTCGTTTCGCTTTGTTATATTAAAGCGAATGGTTTTAATGTCCGTGCTTGACACTGATTGGGTGTGTTGATACTTTATCCGCTCAAGAGAAGTAGCAAAAGCTGTTCTCAAGAGGCAATTTCGGACGTATTTGTGTCTGACTTGCGTCTATCTCAGGGCCCGTAGCTCAGCTGGGAGAGCGCTACACTGGCAGTGTAGAGGTCGTCGGTTCGATCCCGATCGGGTCCACCTTTTATCAGTCGAGAAAACACGTAGTTTTCATCCGTCCTTGTTTGGGCGTGCGACGAAAAGAGGCGCGATTAATTCAGTATTCGTACTGAATTAATTTGTAAACCCTT
>CALKNI010000031.1 GCA_938091115.1 uncultured Pirellulaceae bacterium
GCTTGTCCGTTCAGAACCGAATCGTTTAGGAACCAAGACGCCTTCAATCAGCTTTGTTTATCTTGGGCAGGTTCCTTTTTAAGCCCTTTTTTGTGTTTTTGAGAATAAACTTATTATCCGATTTCTACTCCAGGCGGCCTCTTCAGTGATCGTCAGGGTAAGGATTAGAATAACGACTGAGTATGTTGGTGAACGAAATACTCGAAGTTAAATTGGCTATTGATCTAATTTTCATTTTCGGTCGAATTTGAAATTCAGCAATTCTAAAATTAAAATACCTGCTTTGTAGCTACAACGATAAGACTTAAAGCCAAGAAGATTCTGTGATCTGAACAAAATGTTGTGCGTTTTGCTTGATCCTATGTTTGTTGCAGAAAGTTAACATTGCCTCGTTGCGATGCAATTTTGGAACATAATCAAGTTTAAGAAATCGAAAATACATCCCAAACCTTAGTAAAAAGATTTGGTTTCATCAGAGTAAGGAATATTGCAGCATGGAGGTGCATTCTATCATCTGTAAGCTACGCTTTAGCAGACCCATTAACTGTAACCAAGAATGACATGAATTTTGTAGCGATAGCTAAACGAGTTGAGGAGCAAATTCCGTACGCTGACGCGTTGGAGGTTGCCAGAATGTGCACGCTGATGTGCGGTGCAGTTCGAGATATCTCAACTCTGGCTGACGAAAAGAAATTTTTGGAGATATGGGATGAAGTCAATCTTCGGTTGCAGGCGGCAACCGACCAGCACGTTGCGGTATGTGAAGAACTCGAAGCACTTACCAATTCTGATCCACAAGATTTTTCCTCGCAGCAAATTTGGGTGTTAGTTCGGTCAATCAAAGTCCAAAATCAATTGTTAAGACTCTATGTCGGAGATCCTAGTCTTGAAATGGGCTAGAACTTCGTCAGTTTAGCTCGGCTGCTCGTTAGCAAAGCGACTGTTTATTTTTATCGGTGGCTTGCATTCGCAAGTTAGATTCTTGATGGAATATGCCTTGCTGTGCCTATTCGATCAGACGGAACGTTTCGGCTTTTCTATGTCGGCCCAACTCTCAAACGATAAATATTGTGGCAACCTTGAAGTAGATTAGGATGCCAAGAATATCTACGATGCCTGCTACAAAGGGAGTACTCATCATCGCCGGGTCCCAGCCTAGTTTCTCAAACAAAAGTGGGAGGATGGATCCGGTCAGTGTGCCGCAGATGACGACCAGCAGAAGTGTCAGAGGAACGACAAATAAGGAGGCACTGATGAAGGTATTCGACGGCGGCACAAAGAAGATCGAAGCCGCAAGCCCCATTGCCGCAAGTCCCGCGCCGAGCAATAGCCCCATGATTAATTCGCGAAATACCACGCGTAACCAATCGCTTAACGAAATGTGGCCACGCGATAGAGCGGTGATAATCAGCGTTGCGCTTTGACTGCCTGAATTGCCGCCACTACTGATAATGAGAGGAATAAAGAGGGCAAGCCAGACCCATTTTTCGATTTCAGCTTCGTACCCACGAATTGCGATGGCAGTCAGCAGGGCAAAGAAAAATAGAATTGCAAGCCAAATTCCCCGTTTCCAGGTAAGTGTAAAAACGGAGGTTCGCAGGTAGGATTCATCGAGCGGATCAACCGCACCAATACGGTGCGCGTCTTCGGTGGCTTCTTCCTGAACAACATCGATCACATCATCATGAGTGATGATGCCCAGTAATTTATGCTGATTGTCAACAACGGGGATAGCAAGCAAGTTCATTTTGGCAACTTGATTTGCCACATCTTCTTGGTCATCGAGTACATCGACAGTGACCAAATTGGTTTCCATGACTTGATGGAGCAATGTTTCCGGTTGTTTCATGCCAGTCAGGAGTTGTCTCGCCGAAACTAAACCCCGGAGATGATCCTCCTCGTCGACGATGTACAAATAGTAAATTGTCTCATAGGTTTCGCTCTGGCGGCCGATTTCGTTAAGTGCTTCGCGAATGGTGAGTGATTCGCTTAGTTTTGCGATTTCCGTCGTCATCACTGCGCCAGCGGTTCCTTCTGGATACTGGCTGAGGCGTTGAAAGTCGCGTCGTTCTTCCACGGGAAGCAATTTTAGAAGGTCTGCTAGTCGGTCGTCCTCAAGTTCTTGGAGTAGGTCGACTCGATCGTCTGGAGGTAGTTCTGCGACCATTGCGGCGACTGAGGCAATGGATTCCGTTTCGAGAATCTCGTGTTGTTTGTCTTTGCCAAAAAAAGAAAAGATATCGACACGGTCTTCCATTGAACCATTCTGTATGACTTGCCAGGACTCGCTCGAACTAAGCCCCACCATGAAATCCGCCGCCCTTGAGGGGTGAATTGCTTCACAGAAATCACGCAAACCTTCAGCGTTATTCGCCGAAAGCATTTCGCGTAATTCAGGTAAGTAAAGCGTGTTGATCATGAGCTGGTTTGATTTAGGACGTCTATGGATTCAACAATAAATTGGGGAATGGATGGACGTGGGGCGATCACTTCGAAAAGTCGAGCAAGACGACCTTCAAGTACGATCGCGCAGATTGTTTAAATTATGCTCAATCGAGGCTCGATTGAATATGCCCGTTTTTCGCCGCCTTCGAATCTAGAGTTAAAAAAGGTGGTAATGTAGCGATAAAAGAATATGGGAAGGGATCCTTTAGATCGTAAGAGACTTAGAACATGTGAGAGGCACTTGATTTCGAAACACATCTTTAAAAAACGGTATTCCGCCACTGGAAATCAGTCAGAGGGTTGGAATTCGACTGAATTAGGGGTGGAATTTTTTACCGTTTGGCAATTAATGAGTCCAATTCGTTTTTTAGTTTTGGAAGTATTTCGTCATATCCAAATGCACCTAACGCCTCAGTTCCTTTTTTCAAGTTGACGACCTTGGGGCCACACCAAAGGCCTAGATCAGCGTCATCGGTTTCGCCAGGGCCGTTTACTCGACAACCCATCACAGCAATGGTGATTGCATGATCTTTGGCGTACTCGGTCATCGACTTCACCTGTTCGGCGAGATCGACAAACGCTTCATTTTCGACTCGCGAGCAACTGGGGCACGAAATGATATTGAGTGAGTTTGAGTTAAATTCAACAACGCTTCGGACGCGGCCTGCGTAAATGTCGTCAATGATCCCCTGCCCTGCTGCGATCTCTTCACCTTTGCGAGCGTTAGGGACGGTCAAAGAAACCCTTACGGTGTCCCCGATCCCTCTACCAATGAGCTGTTCAAACGCAATCCGGGTCTTGATAACACCGTCGGGTGGCATCCCAGCTTCGGTGACACCTAGGTGGATTGGAATTTCTGGACGCGATGCTGCAAATTTTTGATTTACCTCAACCACCTTTGATGGATCGGAATCTTTTAAGGAAACGCAATACCGAGTGAAGTCAAGTGAATCTAGAAATTCGCAATGCTCAAGTGCACTTTCGAGCATCGGGGTGATTGAATCCGAAGGGTCGTACTTAGATTTTTTTACGGGATCGACGGATCCACAGTTAACGCCAACTCGCATCGCACAGTCGTTTTGTTTGGCAATTTCAGCGAGGAAGCGGACTTTGTCCTGCCACGGTTTCTCAGTTTCGTGATGATATAAGTGGCCAGGGTTGTATCTGATCTTGTCGACATGCGGGGCGACAATCTCAGCGAGTCGGTAGTTCTCCTGGAGATCCACCGAAAGGTTGGCGGTGGTTTGGGAACGAATTTCACCGAGCGCAGCCGCATCTTTTTTACTATCCACAGCAATGCGGACAACGTCGGCCCCCGCATCGTGCATCAGTTGGACCAGTGCAACCGTCGCATCGATGTCAGTTGTTTTGGTTGCGGTCATGGATTGCACCGCAATCCGGTTACCATTTCCGATCACGACAGACCCGATTTTGACCGGACGCGTTTGGTTTCGTTTAATATCTACCACGAAAATGCCTTATTACAAAAACGTTGCCAAGAAGTACAATCCGCTGTTTTTGGGTTACTCCCGAAAGATGGCTTCAACCGTCGCTGGGAAAATAGAGGATCATGCGTTAATCTTGTCTAAATATCTTGTGCTAGAGGCTAACCGCTGGCCTCTGCTCCTCTAAGTTTCTAGTTTAACCGAAATATCTTGTTTTGACTTCACCCTTTCCGCGGCTCAATATTGTTTTGCACCAACCTGAGATTCCTGGAAACACGGGGGCAGTAGGCCGTACTTGCGTAGGTATTAACGCAAAATTGTGGCTAGTTCGTCCATTGGGATTTCGGGTCGACGAGAAGAGTCTTCGCAGGGCGGGATTAGATTATTGGCAACATCTCGATTGGGAGGTTGCAGATCATTGGGATGATCTACTGGAACGCATTGGAGAAACAAGGATTTGGTTTTTTTCGCGATTTGCGACCAATAGTTACTCCGACGTTCGATATCAATCTGGGGATACGTTGGTATTCGGTAGTGAAACCTCCGGATTACCGGATAAGTTGACGAAGTCCAATGCCGACCGTTTGCTTAGGATTAATACGACGGAACACATTCGCAGTCTAAATTTGGCCACATCGGTAGGTGTGGCTGCTTTTGAGGCGGTTCGTCAGTTAACCGTTGGTGAGCTTTAGATGTGATGTGCACTGGCGATAACAGGTTCTGTCCTGCCGGTTGCGATAAATCTAACGGCGTTTTTTTGCTGAATTGTGGGCTTCGGAACTACATTTTCTCAACAGTTAACGCCAGTACGAAGGAAATTTAATAAAATTTGTAATTGGCCTCGACACTGAAGTTCGTTTCGCTAGTATATCGGTGCGGGGTGGAGCAGCCCGGTAGCTCGCGAGGCTCATAACCTCGAGGTCGCAGGTTCAAATCCTGTCCCCGCAACTTAATTTTACATAAAAGGGTCGCTGTCTGAGGATGGCGGCCTTTTTTTGTTTACGGAAAGTGGTGTTACCGGTTTTTTCGGCTGTGGTCAATAACCAAAATATATATTTTGTGTTTTCTGCGGATTCTTGAATTACATGAATGAGATTAAGAGTTTTGGCAATGGGCTCATTCAGATTTATTGAGTAATGCGCCTCGCGGCATTTTAGCCGAATTTATCGTTGCTAAAGCATTGGGAACTGCTGATCGATTGCGCCATGAGTGGGATGCGTTTGACGTACCTATAGAGGGTGGCGAGCGAGTTGAGGTGAAAAGTCCGGCTTACTTGCAGGCTTGGAATCATGAAAAACTATCAAAAATTTCCTTTGATATCGCTCCGAAGATGCGTTTTGATGCAAAATCGAATTCTGTCGAATCGCTTGCAAGTCGATCATCTGATTTGTATATGTTTGCCCTTTTGCGCGAACAAAACGGTGAAGTCATTGATCCAACGGTCCTAGATCAAAAGGCGTTCTTTGCTCTGTCAAAAAAGAGACGGAACGAACCCGTTGATCAAAAGACGGCTACACTTGGTTGATTGAAGCAAATGAATCAACTGAAGCCGAGTGTAAAACTCGACTCGACAAAATTAAGGCCCCACAGCCACCAACTGTCGGGCTTATTTTTTGCGAAAGTCTACGCGGAATTTTCCGCGCCTGCCGACCATCGCCAAATCAAAATCGCATGACTCACCTTCATGCCAATCTGACCCAA
>CALKNI010000032.1 GCA_938091115.1 uncultured Pirellulaceae bacterium
GATTACAGACTGCTGTAGCGTTTCAGGAGACTTATCGGGAACCAAAAGAAGCAGTTTTCCCTGTATTTTTCGGGGTATTCCAAGAATGCTGTATTGCTTGCAGCAAATTAGGAAAGCTGTGCTCTATCCCCTGAGCTACGAGGGCTATAATGATTTTCGTCGGCGGGTCACCTTTTTGCAAAATTGATGAGTATCCCAAAGCGAATGATCATTTAAGACAAAGGAGTTCTCTGAAGATCACCGTTTCAAATTCTAGCAAGCGCGAGCCAAGAAGGCCATATAAGGAATTTCCACTATTTCCGCATTATAATGGGCAGTGGTGTCGGATGCTTCGATCTTAAAGGTCAAAAATGAAGTTTAAAATTATGCGATGTTTAGCAACGGTTCTCACAGTTAACGGCGTCTTGCTTACTCTTGCAAGCGTTAATGCTTTTGAGTTTATTCAATCGCAGGAGCGGGTTGTTGAGTTAAAGTCGATCGCGGCCACGGATGAGAAATCCCAAGATCCTCCGTTCCCTCAGTCGCAACCCGAGAGGGAAGGAGTGTCGCACGGGGCGCTTAACCGTCTAGATGAGCTGGTTGCTGGTTTTGTGGACGCGGAAGAAATTGTTGGAGCTGAATTATTGGTGATTAAAAATCGCCGAACGGTCATGCACGCTGTTTATGGACGGGATGCGCCAAAAGTTGGGCAACCGTTAGCTAAGAATACGATTTTTAGTATTCGATCTATGACGAAGCCACTGGCTGGAGTGATGGCACAAATTTTGATTGACGAGAGGGTATTGAAACTAACGGATCCAGTTTCAACGTATCTTGAATCTTTTGACAACGAGCGCTCGCGTGAAATTACACTAGAGCATCTGTTGACGCACAGAAGCGGCCTTCCAATGAAGTCTGCAGGTAGACTTTGGTCCGATTATTCAAGTTACCATCATATCGGGCAGGTTGCCGACTATTGGGGCGAGCTGGGGCCACAACTTTTTGAACCTGGCGAGCAGTACCATTATGCTGATGCAAACGTCGACACGCTTGGAGCATTAATTGAGCGAGTGGCTGGCCAACCAGCTGAGGAGCTGATTGAAGAACGAGTGTTTAGGACGCTCGGCATGAGTGATTCCATGACTCTTCTGAGAGTTGGAGACCCTAGGCTGGGACGGGTGGCTGGTAAAAATGCCGGAGGGAAGGGGCGTTGGAGACAATTTTGGCGTTGGCGGGGGAAGCCATATTTTTCGTTTCCGATGTTTGCTCAAGGATTTTATTCGACTACCGTCGATTACGCTCGTTTTATGCAGATGATCCTCGATGGTGGAGCGTTTAACGGAAAGCAAATATTGTCGAAAGCTGCAATTTCGCGAATTCTTACTCCGGTCTCGCAAACTCCCATGCCTACCGGGTTTGCTGGGCTGAATTCTTCATACGGACAACTAATGCATCTTTATGAAAAAAAAGGACGGATTGTAGCGTTTGGACATAGTGGCTCGGATGCGACTTACGCATGGGCTTGGCCGGACCAAGATTTGATGGTTCTGTATTTTACGCAATCTCGAGGCAGCGCTACGATGAGTCGAATTGAGGCTGTGATTGACAGTCTTTTAGCTCGTCCGATCCCTGTTAAGACAAATTGAACCTATGAAGTTAATCAAGGCCAGCTTGTCTTTGCAATATTCCTTTCCGCTTAAAGTAATGCATTGTTTGAATTTTACTCCGAAAGTGCTCTCCAATATTCTGTGCGGATTGCAATCACACTAGTAAGCAACTCCTTCCCAATCAACACTCGTACCTTTGCTTCGCCGCACGAAAGGCGTTGACAAACTCTTCACGTCGGTCGAGTTGCGATTTCAACCGATAAAGCGCAGCCTGTATTAAGGCGACAACGCCTTGGATTATGAAAAGAGATAGCATTAATGGGATCGTAGCGAGTACAAATCAATAATAGAGAAGCATGCGTTGAGTTAGCTCTGCAACACCTCTCGCAGCCGGTGTATGAAGATTAAAATCAATTCCGTAAATCGCAATAGTCGCAGCAACCTATAAAACAAAACATAGACGATGTGAACTTTTTCTTTAAAGTAAACCTCCAAAATATTTGTCAAAGGGCTGGCGAAAGGTAATCAATTTTAGTTATTCTAAACACTTGACTTTATTGATTCGAAACGTTCCGAACCGACTGGCAAAGCATTCCACAATGAAAGCTAAATCAATAACGACGTTTTTACTTACCTTGGTATTTACCCAACTTGCTACCGCTCAGGTGGAAGAGTCTCCTGGTCAGAAATACCAAAATTTGATTGCTCAAGTAGAAGTTGCTAATCAGGCTTGGAAGGCTCGCTTAGCAGAACTTCGCGAAAAGGAAAGGAACGGTGGACCGGCTGTCCCGGTGGATGCTTTTCAATCTCCTTTAATTCCGTTCGTGGCACAGTTCAACACGGCTGCAAAAAATTATGCAGGCACGCCCGATGCGATCCCATTTTTGACCTGGCTTGCCCAAAATGCTTTGCCAATGGTCGGCGACCAGCGTAAGGCTGCTAAGGACGCGGTAAGGACGCTTGTTACGACACATCGCAAATCGCTCCGTTTGGAGCAGCTTGAATGGATGATAGGTCGCCTCGATTATTTTTATGACGAAAAGGAAGCCTTGGAAGTTGGTTTGCTGTTGGAACAGGAATCACCTAGCGCTAAGGTTCGAGCTTATGCAACGTTCTCTCGAGTTGGAGCAACGATCAACAAAGCTCCGGTCGATTCGGACGAGTTTCGGACGGCGAAGTCTGAAATCTTGAAAGTACTAGAGGGTGTCGAGATCAAGGATCTCGCTTCTTCTGTTAAAACCAGAATCAAGATGCGGGAAAATTTTTCGTTGGGTATGTCTCCTCCAGATATTGTTGGCATTGATTTGGATGAAGTTGAATTTGCTCTTTCGGATTACAAAGGAAAGGTTTTGTTTATCGACTTTTGGGGAGATTGGTGAGGTCCCTGTCGGTTGCTATACCCACACGAGCGGTCGCTCGTTGAAGAGATGAAGAATCGTCCTTTCGCCCTTATCGGAGTTAACTCGGATGATCTCGATCGTGCTCAAGCGGCAGTGCGAAAAAACGAAATTAATTGGCGTAGTTTCCAGAATAAGCCTCAAGGGAGGGAAACCTCCATCTCTGACGATTGGCTTTTGTACACCTGGCCTACGATTGTGGTGCTCGATGCAGATTTTAAAGTTCGCTATCGCGGCAGCGATTGTGATGATGCGACGGCGGTTGCCCGTCAGTTAGTTTCTGAATTAGACGGTAAGCCAGTCGTGGTCGAAAGTCAGTAGTGCCTTCGTCGTTTTGGTCCACGGTTCTCACCGTCTCGAATAATAATTCCGTCAATCAGTCGCCTTGACTTATTTTTACCCTTGGGGACTGCCAAAAACTCCTCGACCAGCGTGCCGCCGACTTGTTCCGAGCACCAGCGAATCATTGGTCTTTTATGTTTGCTAACAATGTTCTCCAAATTAACTCTTAATCAGATCGCGATTGTTCCGCCATTATTCGAGTGTTTTCGGCAATTCTAAGCAGTCCAATTACTGGAGCTGCTGAACAGACGAACAAAACTACGTATATCGTTACGCCGAAGAGGATTCCAAAAATTCCAACCGCGACACTTTCAAAGGTCGCTATAAACCCAATCGTCGAAGAAACACCAAAAAGCAGCACGACCAACAACCCAACCCAAAATAGGATGAAAATCCGAGATTCAGCTTGGACTAAAATCCACTCGCAGAACGCACCACGAATGCCTCTTTTTTTAACAGGCCTTTCCTTGCTTGGCGTGTTGGCCGGTTTCATCGCAGCCGCTCTTTTGTTCATTTCGGAGACGACGGCCTTTTGCTCCTTAGCCTGTGCTACCTTAATTCTCTTTTCAGCAGACTTTGCGCTGCCTGTTCTTCTGCTTCCTTCTTCAATCGCGCTTTAATGTCGTTGAACAATGGAAGTACTGATGCGTCTAACAATTATATAAACATTACAGATGAACTTTTGTTTTAGATTTAATCTTGTTGATTTTGACCTGAAATTCAAAATTTTCTGGTGTTATTGGATTAGAAACTTCTGCGCCGATCATAACTCTGTAGACTTCCATCAATCGCCGCATGGAATCAAGCGCCCAAAACATTACGGCTGATGTTTTGTCGCGAGCAGGGCTGCCCATTGACGATAGTAATGAAGTTTTTATGTTAGAAATAAATGGGGCTATGTGCTGCTGACTTTTCGAGAAGGACAACTCATTTTTCATGATCAATTGGGCTCCGACGATCCGATTGCCGACGTTGAGCGAATAGGGCATCCCTACCCAGGATTTTTGCATCGCTTGGGTTTAATGCCGTATTATGCTGCTTTCATTCTCGTGTTAGCGATGACTTACCAATACTTCAACAGAGCGAGGTCAATCGCACCAAGGTAATGAACGAAATTCGGAAAGCGGCGACGCAAATATCGCCGCTCTGAAGGAAATCTATCTGGACCAGATGGGATAACAATGAGATTGGCACGAAAGGGCGAGTAAATTTGCTGGGTGCCTCTGATAAACTGGAATTAATGCTGAGTGGTGTCGTCGGTGGTCGATGATGTCATGCGTTAATGGTTCGGTTGCACCCTGTACCGATAACACAAAGAAGAATCATCCAATAATGGACATAGAACACATTGAAACAGGAGTCAGTCAAATAAGAGTTTTCATTATCTGCCTGATTCTGATCGGACTCACGTGTGGTTCCGCCACTGGGCGGGACAATGCGCTGATCGTGTACAACAAAGTTCCCGACGCTAAAGCATCAGATCAGTACGCTCTTGCGGTCAGGTTGGCTGGAAAAGAAGAACTGTGGCAAGATGCCTTCGCATTGATAACCAGTTGTAAGAATGGAATCCGAGGTGAAAATGGTTACTTTCCTCACCTGAGTGGCTGGAGTCATACCTATATCAATGTTGAAATGGGTGGGCCGATTGAAATTGAAATTAGAAAGGTCAACGGCCAACCGATTCGAAAAGCAATAGCCCGACCTCAACGTAAAGTGCGGTCCTGTGTTGTGCGCGATGGGAACGCGTACGTCATACTCGACAAGCCATGCCAGGTGTCGGTCGACATCGACGGGCAAATGGAAGATCGCGACACAGGTAAAGGATACACGGGGCCGCCCATTCACTCATTGACAGTTTTCGCAAACCCAATCATGCGAGACCGTCCCTCGCTTACTGACCCAACGGTACATGCGGTCAAACCGGGAGAAAAAGCACCGAGCGATGGGCCTTGGAAGACTCTCTACTTTCTGCCTGGCGTTCACGACATCGGGGTCGCCTTTCCGCTTCATGCATCTAGGAACTACTACATTCCTGGCGATGCAATTGTTTATGGAACGATGAGCAATCATGGGCAGTGGGACGACGGCTACGATATCCGTGTTTATGGCTATGGTACGCTCTCGATGGCACGAATTGCTCATCCCAATCATGCTTCACCACGCCCCGTGCGGGCCAATCTGCATAACTCGATTCGCATCGTGGGAGCGAGAAACTCATCGGTCGAAGGCATCGCAATCGCTGATCCGGCCTACCATTCGTTAATGCTCATAGACAGCCACCATCCCGATCAACCGACAACCATTCGTTGGGCTAAGATCATTGGCTGGCGGGTGAACGGCGACGGAATCAATCCATTTGAAAACTGTTTGATCGAGAATTGTTTTATCAGAACCCAGGATGATTCCACCTATGCAAATGGTCTGGGAATACGCGGCGTGACGTATTGGAATGACTTCAACGGCTCCACGTTTGTTTTAACTGCCCTTCCAAATCGAAAGCTAATCATAGAAAATTGCGACGTGATTTATGCCCGAGCTGGCTGGGACGAATGGAGTGGTGGGCGGTTGTTCAACATGCGTGGCGAAGGCAAGGGAGCGTGTGGCGAAGGTGTCGTTTTCCGCAATATTCGAGTCGAGGATCCGCGTCCGACTCTGCAACATTTTTTGATTGGGATGAAAGGCGTACAACCCTACTGCGATCCTGGTCAGGCGCGTGGCCCCGGTCACCTTGCAGGCGTCGTCTTTAAAGATATCGAGATCGCTGCAGCGAGCGTGTTGGGTCAACGCGACATACTGTGGGGCGCACCCAATGCCAAAATCATGAATTTGACCTTCGACAATGTTTCAATTGGCGGTGAGAAGATTTCCTCAATCGAGCATTTCAAACATAACGAACAAGTAGAGAGCATCAGATTTAGATGACCGCGCGTTCAATAAGACGAGTTGCCGTGACGGTTTACCCCCTGTCCCACTGTGGCAAAACTGATTTGCACCTAACAAGACATGTGAGTGAAGCCGCCGACCTTAAACCTATAAATAAAGCAGAATGCGTTGAAAACTATAACAACCGGATTGTTGAATTTTCGGCCAAAGATCTTCGAGCTTTTTAATGGCCGACTCCATATTGAGTCTCTAATTTTAGGCTCAACTCTGTGCCCGTTCCCGGCTGTCCATGGTAATTATTTACAAACTTTGCTCTCCCATCGCGATTAGCGGCCACGTATTTACTATCAAGCATCAATAATCGAATCGGTAGTTTGTATCCCTTTTCTCTGCCACCGTAATCAACCTTGCCCGTATCGATCGTAGTACGCCATTCGTCTTTAGTAAGGCCTGATGGATCGAGTTTACTCGCCCGATAAATTGATGGATCAGAAGTATAAATGTAGATGCCTAAATCCCAATCTTTAGTAAGGCGATCGGGGTAGTGATCGCATCCGGCAACGGCCAAAGGAATTAGAGCGGCGAGAATCAGACGCATAGCAAACCTCAAAACCCAAAAAAGAGACGAGGGTAACAAATTAGCCAGTCAGTGTTATAGAGGCAAGTGCCAACGGCTCAGTTCGGAAGAACTGTTTCCAATGTTACGACTGACAACGGCGGCTTAAAAACCGATTGCGGAGGAACCGATAAACGATTTGGCAATTAACCAAGCGATTCCCCGTTTTCCACTATCCAGATTTTTTCCCCGCACGAAATACAGGCGTATCGACTGTTTGTCTGTTAAATATGATCGAGCGTGGGGATGGTTGACTCATCGGGTTGATGCAGTGAATTTCAATATTAAACTTATTCAAAGCGAGCGTTTCGGGTAACCGACGTTTTAGTTTTCTTAATTTGGAATACGCTTTTCTTTGTCATCGAACTCGTTCTTAAATCAGTATTGATTGCACGATCTTTTGTCATCGGCACCTTGCATAGTTTGTTTGTTTCTAGCTTAGCCATCGGAGCGAGCAGCTTTGGATGCACCGCTAAGAGTATCAATGTAATCATCTGAGACTTTTCATAACCCAAATGCAAGAATTGATAGGACAATGAGAATGAATTTGAAAAATAATAGAATGCTAATGCAGCCTGTTAACCAAACCCAATTTCGTTGGATCCATTTCTTATTGCTCGCTTGATACTGACAGCTATTTATTGCTGGAGCATTACCTTCAATTCGTTTTGAAGTGTATCAGTTAAATGCGAGGAATTTATCACGGACCTCTGGCCGCTGCAACAATTCTTTGTTGGTGGACGTAGGAGAGTTTACGTTGAACGCGTTGATGTTTCCCAATTTTTTTAGCTACAGGATCTTTTGGCGATTGTTCTAGGCTGGTGTGATGGTATCAGCAGGGTAGATTCCTGCGCGCTTTCTTTTGACATCGCAGGCTAAATCTGTTTTTCAGGAAAACGGAAATCGAGCCGAATTAAACGAGAATGAGATTCATCCTTTCCACGGTTTTTGTTCCGAGACTAAAATGGGCCGCGTTTGAGTGATTCGAAAGGATTGCAAAATTAATGTGGCAAGAATCTATAATTGTGGTTTTCTATTGCCCGGACCATTGGAAGGAGAAGTTTCAGACCGACTCGGAAGCTAGGTTTGATTTTATCCAGCCTGACTGAGAAAACTCCTTTATAATCAGCAGTCTTGAGAACCGCGGTTGTTTCAAAGAGGATGGCGAACTCAAGAGGGAAGGGGATGTGGAAGCCTCAAGCGCGTTTTCGCGCTACTTTCCACTGATCACCAGCAAACTTAAGAGCATAGGATATGTTATGGCAAATTCAATTCGGATGATTACTTCTATTGGATTGCTGCTCATGCTTGGGCCAGCTTCTGTAGCTCCGTTGCTTGCACAAGCCACAGTTTCCACCGCAGAGGGGATGTCTTTCAATATTTATTGTTGTGGAGAGATGCATCGACAAACCATTGCCCAAACGGTCGAAGTGACTCAGGAAACCGAAGCGAAAGATTTGAGATCCGATAAAGACTTTCGGTACTTTGTTGAATGGAGAAAATTTGAACCGAGTCTGCAAACTGAATTGTCCGAGTCAATTATCGCGAGGAACCAGCAACTGCTTCGAAGAAAGTCCGAGAATGCATCGGTTACCATTTTTGATGGTGGTCACAGGTTGGTAAACACTGCTGCAACCTGTTGTATCGAGCAGTTGCACGATGCAAAGAGGAAGCAACGCAAGTCGGAAGCGGCCGTGACTGGCGATCTAGGTGTTGGAATTAAACTTCGGGTCGTTGCCTATAACGTTGCTTGCGGACAATGGGCAACACCTGAACAAATCGCTGGAGTTCTGAAGCCATTGAATCCAGACATTGTTTTGCTGAATGAAGTTCCCAAGGCCAATCCGGGGAAAGAGGTGGAGGATTGGTCTCTTCGAGTAGCGGAAGCACTTGAACTTGAATACGTACACGTTGGGACAGTTTCATCCGCCAATCACAAGGCCCCAAAGTGGGCCGATGTAACAGGTAATTACGGTGGAAAATTCAAGTCCGTTCTAAGCCGAACTCCGCTGAAAAAGGGGAGGGATATATTGCTTGAAGGCAGTGGGTGGAAGCGCGCCAGCGCAGTGCGTGTTGAAACTGAAATCGGCGGGAACAAGTTCGCGGTTTATTCTCTGCACTTGCCTGGATTCGCGCACCACAAAACCCAACCCACCCAAGTCAAGGCTTGGGAAGGGTCAAAGCACAAAAGCTTGTCGGAACATATCATTTCAGAAGATGCCTCCTGCAATATCATTGTCGCCGGGGATTTCAATGAGTGGACAGATAGCCTCGTGATGAATTCTTTATCGAAAACAACCCAACTTAAGAACGCAATCATAGAGCAATCCATTGACCATATTCTTTACAGCCCAGCGAAGCCGATTAAGGTTCTTGCGACCAAACGAGATTGGGGGCCAAAGAATTTGAACCCTAAGAATGAGAAAGCTGACGGTTGCCTATCCGATCATCCTTGGGTTTGGTGTGAGTTTGAAATACCGACTCGCATCCTCTCTGGAAAGTTGATACGTTGATCCAACAAAGTGTTGTGTCCATCAACGGTCTGAAATTAGTAGATGGTGTTTCGGAGGAAGAAAAGTTTAAACGTGTAGCAACACCCTCATCTCCGTGAATCGGCATCGGTAGGTTTGAAATCGATGTTAGTTATGCAGCTATCTGCGGCAATCGTTGGTTTTGAGTCCCACTGGCCGGGGCAACGTATTGAAATCAAAATACGGTCCGATTGGCAATGAACGCCTACCGGATTCAACGTAAGAGTGCAATTCAGTTTAAGGTTTGGGTATGTGAACAGCGGTCTTTTGGAATCTCGATAGCGTTAGCTGTTCACGATCTTCCAAGGAGGAATGTTCTATCTTGGAAGATGGGATGCGGCTAAATGGATCGATGAAAGAACTTGTTTTCAATTGGGGATATTTGCTTTTATTTCTTTCACCTTCTGCGTTTGTTGACCGGGATGATACGAACGGAGTGCCGCTTTTTTTACGTCGTCTTCGTAGAACCACGCCGGTTTATACTCTTGCTTGCTCAACAAGATTGCTTGGTCGCGAAAGTGAGGCGAACGCGGGTCCCCAGATGCGCCGAACGGAACTAACGATACCGCCCGTACTTTATCCTTGCCAAAAGCGATGGCTGACATATACGAGCATCCGACCACCGCAAAACGTTGTGGCCGTAACAGGGGCACGCTTGGTGTTGAATAAATGGTGAATACAATTCCGAGAGGGCCGGGGGCGCCTGAACAGCCTTCGCTGGCTGCGAACGGAAGCAAAGAGGTACCCGCCTCCATGGTATCGGCTCGGTACGCTATCCTTTGCAACCGATGCACCTCACCCCATGGGATTCTCCAGTCACCATGGAGTTCTTTAAGACGCTTTGCTACTCTCCCCAATGCGATCAGTTGCTTCCGAGGATTGTCTTTGTATTCGCTTTTGATTGTTTCGGCTTGCGAAGTTCCATAAAGTTCTTCGTACCAGCTGATGCAGAGCAGAGCGACCGTTGAGGTTTTGTCTGCTTTTCCATCCCATTTAATCAGTGCATCAAGGTAAGGTTTCAAGCGGCCAGCGAGTGCCGGTTCTTCCTGTTCCATGAGGTTAAACTGGCTTGTCCAATTTGCCTTTTCAGCTTTCGGCCAATAAAGCGTTGTATCAAAGGAAAGTTTTTGGTACCAATCGAAACTGACACCTTCAGCGTTGGAAAGGAGCTGTCGTGCAAGTTTTCCACGGCGTTTGTCTACGTTCCAATCCCGAACCATGTACTTAGGAAAGTCTTCACGTCGTGGATTCGCGGAAGCAGTTGTGAAAAACGGCGAACCGTTGCAGTTTTGGACATAGCCGGACTCGGGGTTAAGAACCTGTGGCAAATCCTTAAAGGGATGAATTCCTTTCCATTGGGTCGCCGGATCGCTGCCGTCAACCGTGCGCGTCCAATCAAATTTTTCATCCCTGATGGGTATCGCACCGTTGTAGGCATAAAATATGTTTCCCTCCCGGTCGGCGTAGGTCACATTGAACATAGGGATTCCACACCGAGCAAATGCTTTTTTCCATTCTTGGAAATTTGTGGCACGAACCATCCCGATAGCTTGTTCAAGTCGGCCAACATCAAACAGACGGGCTACTTTTGCTATCACAGCTTGATTGCCGTTGTAGGACATTACGGGGCCTGTGGCGGTCTTGCGGAAGGTAACCGTCTTGGTTTCGATATTCTCGTTTTCTTTAATTGAAATTGATTCCTGCCACTCTTCGGCTTGGCGATAGCCATCACCGAATCGGTATTTGAGTGGATCACTGGGATGGCTAAATTCGATTTTCCATGAGTCGGCGACATCGGGTTGATTCACTGTATAGGCCCATCCGAGGTATTCGTTGTGGCCAATCACAGGAATTGGATTTCCAAAGAAACAAGCTCCGGAAAAACGGATCGTTTCTTTGCTGTGCAGATGCATTTCGTAGAATTGGCCGATTCCGTACCACGGTTGGTGTGGATTGATGAACAGCATTGCCTCACCGGACTGTGTCTTGTGGGGCGCGATGGCCCACGAATTCGATCCGGTCGCCTCGCGCACCTCCGATTCCAATTGAGTGGGTGGATCGAGCCAGTCCCAACTGTAGCGCGGAAACTCTTGCTCTCGTAAAGTTAGCCCGGCGTCCTCAGGCCGAGGCTTTCTTGCTCCGCTTCCGCCATAGGTCATGGTAAGCATCAAGTAGCGGTCGATTGCCAAAACATGCCACGGCTCAAACCGTTTGACGAGTCTTGGTTTGACTGAGGGGTCAGAAGCGAGAAAGTGATTTACGCCAGCGGCGAAGGCCTTGAGAAGCGTTTGGCTTTCAATGGGTAGCATTGAAAAATCGGCTTCGGAGCGCCTTGCGAGCTCAAAACTGCGAACCAGTAAATCCGTCTTTAGCCCTTCTCTTCCTCGTATTTCCGCGTATCGGCCAATGGCTTGAATGGTGGTGTCCTCAAGTTGCCAAAAATAATCCTCGGCCTGCGCATAGCCAGCGCCGAAGAGTGTGCTTTCATCGGTGTCTCCAAACAGATGGGCTACTCCCCAGGCGTCG
>CALKNI010000033.1 GCA_938091115.1 uncultured Pirellulaceae bacterium
TCATCAAGATAAAAGGTAAGGGGATTACCTTGCCCTGCCAACGAGAAATAGAATCCGGTTTTGATTCTTTGCAAATCCTGGCCTGATAAATCAATAGTGAATTGCTGCCACTGATTGGTCAGCTTCACGACAATCTCCTTCTTCGCTGAATCAAAAAATGGTTGTTCCCTCCCAATTAGACCCACACCGAATTTCGATTCTTCGCCACCCTTCTCTCCTCGCGCCCAAAATGTCAGCTTCGAACCGCCCGTTAGGTCAAATCCCCCATCCTGTTCGCCCCAGTCGTTGGCCGGGCTCTGCCAAACCACACCGGCCCAGGCATCTCCCCGGTCATAGCTAATCTTAAGGCAAGAATCTCCCGCCTTGGGCTGCTCCGTGCAATCTGCCGCAAGCGTTAGTGAATCATGAGACCCCATGTAGCCCGAGGGAGTGTATTTATCCTCATGCATCTTCTCATCATAAAGTGTTACGGGCAAAGCGACCTTTGTTGCCGGCTTCATTTTGATTGGGCCGCGAACCCTGACCGGCAAGTTAGCAACCGCGCCCCCGTTTTTGCCGTCATCCACATAAGCATAAATTCGATAGAGTCCACCAGAGTCGGGCATCCTGATTTCTGCACTGTTTTTGTCGGACTTCACGATGTTCTTTGCATAGGTGGTCGGAGCCGCTTGGAAATCTCCTCCCGTTACGTAATTAGATGACTCATCCGTCATTACCCACACCACGTTGAGCGGATCTCCATCGACATCTGTCGCTTCCATTTCGAAATTGACGGTACCACCCAACTCGACTTCGTTATTTCCTTTGAGTTCGAACTTAGTGATTTCAGGACATCGATTTTCAGGAAACTTACCTGTCCAAAGCTCAATCATAGAATCAACACTCGCAGTTCGATTTCCATTGGGAAGAAGCATTCCGAACCACGTCGCCGTCGCTTCCTGTTTAAATCCCCAAAGAAAGGCGTAAGAACCGAGGCAATTTTTTGAATCGGCTTTAAAACTCCGATAGGATTTAGCGTAATGTTCAGCTTTATTTTTACTCGAAGGCTCAAGGATTGCGTCAAGATTATTCTTGGCAACTTCCCAGGTACCGACGGGACCAAATTCTGTCACCACGTAGGGTTTCTTAGACCCCGATTCCGCATAACGTTGGCTCAAAGAAGGCCCGCCACCATAAGAGTTGATTCCGATCACATCCACGCTGGGACAGAACTTATTGATTGCTTCTAATTTTCGACCACCGATTTCAGCAATTACCGTCATTATCGGATGCGCTGAATCAATTTTCTTGATCGAACTTGCGAGGTATTCAATATGGGACCAAATCGCAGGATTTGCTCCCTCCCCTTCCATTTCATTTCCAACACCCCACATGAGTACGGCGGGATGATCCTTGAGTTCTTTCACACACTCCATGACGACGTCAACTTGTTTCGCCATCGAGTCGTAATCCTGATAATTAACGCCGTGACGCTCATGACCGAGCCAAATTCCAACCGTTACCGAGAGGTTGTTCGCATGGGCCGCATCCAAATACTTTCGAGTGTCTTCATTGAAATGCCACGTTCGAAATGAATTCGCGCCTGTCGCCGCCAAATCGCCGATTGGGCCGTCGCATCCCACGCCATTGATGTAATAGGGTTCGCCACCACGAAACAACTGCCAACCGGCATCCGTTTGCTTTATTTCTACCAGAATCGCCCCAGAATCCTGCGCAACCGACAAGCGGGGCAAGCAACCCAGAACAATCAAAACAGCGACCACCAAAGTTTTAGATTTCATATTCATTTAAAAATTCGAAGTTTATTTGGTAAACGGAAATGTAATTTCAATTCGTTTAACAAACGAATCACGTGAAAACAAATGCCTCGACTCAATATCGGTCAACGTTAGATGAGAGCGTGTCACCTCGCCTTCACGAGTAACAACGGTCAGTTCGATACTCCGGCCATGGGTGTAAACAACTGGAACCTGGCAAAGCGTAAATGCGAATTGATCAATCTCTAACCCCAAGTCGTTCCAATTACCGTCCGCACTGAGGTACTGAAACGTAGACTCGGTCGTGAGTAATTCTGCGACTCGCATTAAGGAAGGGTCAAAAGAAACGACACCATCCATAATTCTCAAGCCAAGTTCATAGAACCGAGCGAGGATATCCTCTTTTACCTGGCCGGTCATTCCTGGTTGCTGAGCACCGGCGTGTTTAGGGGTATGTGAATAAGGATCTGTTGGAATTGCACCATACTCATCCGGTGTTTTCCCGACACCGATACCACTGCAAATATTATCATAATGAACACGAAGCCGATCTAGTACGTTTTGTTCTCGTTCGGAGCCATTTTGGGTAAGGCGTTTTGCCTTTACCAAATAACCAACAACCACCAGCCTCAACTTCGATACCATGTGCCAATAAATTGACCCAAGTCCTTCGTAAGCAAAAAACGTACCTGACCGACCAGTGAAGGACTGGTGCTCAAATACTCTCTCAAAAATACCGAGAAGATCTGCCCGCTGTGATGAAACCAATTCACCCCATTCATACCGCAGGTCCAGTTGACTCAAACGCTCTTTTAAAACCGAAGCGTTTCGAATGTCCCCATTGAAGTGCACACCGCCAAGGCTATCTTTTTTGACGATCGATTCATCACCCGCTGCAAGCAACTGACAGATTAGATTTGATTGTTGGACGTCCTCGATTGGAATTTGATTTTTTTCAGTAAACGTCGGAAGATCACGGTCGGGGTAGAGCATGTAACTGTTCTGATCTAGACGGTACATCTCACTGCCGCGCAACGCGTCGAGAACCATCAGAGCATCTTCCGGTTTCAGCAAACCCGAATTCAACACGGCAACCTGGCCTTCCAGCATCTCAAACAAACGATTAACTGCGATTGCTCCTTCTCCAAGCTCCAAGACATTATAGGAATGGTAAAGGCCATCAGAACGCTGATTGGACAAGATTGTGTCGTCAAGATAATGCAAGTACAAGGCGAATAACGCATTCAGATCATCTTTTCGAAACGGAGTCTTTGATCCTGTAAATCCTTCTAAATAAATTCCGCTCCGATACTCATCCCCGATTGCGGAGAGTTCGCCCACGAACCCACAACGCGTCTTCGAATTCCAGCCACGAGCCAAGTTCTGCGTATGAGAATTGAGAACGCTCATTTGGTCTCGCAAAGCATTGCACACTTCTACAGAGAGCACAAACGCTGGCGAGTCAATTTTGGCTATCCAGTCTTGAAGAAAACAAACGTACCTTCGTAATTCACAAACTGTCACAACTGATAAGCCATTACCCACTAAAGCATTGTTTGCGTCATTCCATTCGGGCCGTTGCGTGTTTAACCAAATTCCTCCGCCGGGAACCAAATTAAACATCTTCGCCAGCGACGGAATTAAAAGCTTCTCAAGTAACGACGCATGGCTTATTTGACCGTCGCGCTGAAGTAATTTCCCGTCCTCGCCAATCAAGCCTACCCGTTCCGTAATTTCAGAATCGAGAGCCTCATCGAAAACAATGGTATTTCTAGGATCCACTAAGACATCCGAATATTGCTTGATTCGGTAGGGCACATTAGCAAAAGAAAAACACTCTTTCGTTAACAGGGCATCCATTTCCAATGGAAAGTAATCTCGACATCGCTCTAACAGGCGTTGCAGATAGACGATTTGATGATCACCCCAATAACCAATGTTCGACCATGGATCGCTTGGGTCGAGCTTCTCCCACTCAAAGCCATTTTTGGTAACGCGATAGGGGTTATAGCCGTCAGCTGTAGATGCATTCAAAAAACGAGAAACCATCTTAGGAGCAAATTCAGGGTACGAAACCGAAAGCGCTTCCCAGTTTTGAAATATATCCCGCCAGTTACCTTGATAAAACAGTTTCTCACCACCATTTTCATCCAAAACATCAATAGAAAATTCATTCCAAGGCCGTGTTGGATCGCCGTGACGGCGACTGAATGTCAATGGCAGGTATTCATTAAAAATTCGTAACAGACACGGATCATCTTGTTCCGATACGAGCCGCTCCAGTTCTCGATTCTCAATCGAGTCAGCAAGATGATTCAAAAAGGCTAGATTCCGGCTGTAGACTTCTCGATTGGTCGCCTGAACATGGGCGATAAGATCCGCTTTTGGAATCTGATATCCTGCGACCGGCAATCCACCCCGCATGACGTTGTAAAGAACATTGGATTGGTGACGGACCAATGCACGCTGGTCGGCACCTGCTTGCAAACCATCGGAGGATGCAACGTAACGCCTCAACTGCTCATCGCCCGCCTCAACGTCCGCATCAACCTCGACGTTCAAGCTTGAGGATGACTTCCGCCACTGACTGAAATCAACCACATCCGCTTGGTCTAGATCCAGATTGGCTATGATTTTCCATTGCTGTTCGTCACCCGCGGGAAGTTGCACATCTGCAATCTTTAAATAGGCTCCGCGAGAACCACGAATATCCTTTTCCGATCGAACGTTGTTACCAAGTCTAAATTCATCAACTTGCCGCGAACTTAACAATAGTTCCGCCTCATCTAAACCAATCGACCAGACCACGTTTGCTCGAAGCCCCTCATTCGGTTCGGCTCGATCCGAGGGGATTGAACTAAGATAGTAAATTCCCAGATCTGTCGGTCCCAATCTCTCAGACTTTTTGTAGGCGTCACCGAGATTGCTGAAACGCATTTGGAATGTAGGATCAACAGCAGCTGGTAATATATTTTGGATGCCATCTAAAACAGTGCAGGATTGCGGCAATACAGAATTGTTGGAGAGACACGATTCTCTTACGAATCCAAATTTCTGGCTGAAGCTCCACGAATAGCGGTATGTCAATTCAAGGTCGTGATTGATTTCCTCAAAAATGATCTTGCTACCGCTGACATTTCGATAAAGTGACTTCGAAAGTTTCGCGTCTGGATTCACAGGCCCCGCCAAGGGCGACCAGTGCACGAGTTGTCCATCGGGACGCTGAATTCTGACGATCGTCAATGAACCGGTACTCGATGCACCGTCTATAATTTTGTCCGCACAATAATACGGGAACAAGCTCTTACTTGAGTTCTTTCGTCCGGCAGTCAAAGCCCCCCGGCTTGTGATGAACATCCAGTGGTCATAGGCGCTAACGATCGACAGAAAAAACTCGTTCATCTTGTGAACGTTAG
This sequence comes from uncultured Pirellulaceae bacterium, assembly GCA_938091115.1. Lineage (GTDB taxonomy): Bacteria > Planctomycetota > Planctomycetia > Pirellulales > Pirellulaceae > Mariniblastus. The sequence continues at coordinate 5,174 of CALKNI010000033.1, forward strand.
AGATTCGAAAAAATTGCTCCCCACCTAAATCGCAGTAATCACCGGTTACGACTTGGGTTGTGGGCTGAAACATGGAATGTGTATTCAAAAGTGTTCTCGAGTCTCAGTAATTAAGTGGCTACGCTGGCTCAGACATCTAACAATTTGAGGAAGATCAAACCGAGCAGCCAGACAGGGTTTTTTGGGTAAATCCGACCATTTTTCCGCTAGTTACGCGATCTCTCTCTTTCCGCTTCCTTCTAATGTGTTTTCGTGCCATGTTTTCGCTATATTGGGCGGTTAGTTGCTTGCTTGGACTTGAGGAGATTGAATCGACTGAATTCGCGGCTTCCGCTCGACAGACGAACGCACTAAAACTCTTTGATAACTAGCGGTTAGCTAAGATCACATCCCAAGCAAATCAACCAAATCAAATATGCAAAACGGCGTCTTGAAACCGTTTTCATAAATATACACAAGATCGCCTAATAATTCGAGCCTTTAAGCTCAAAATAGATCAGAACAACCGCCGAAATTGACGTTATGAACCCAAAAAAAATAACTATTCAGGATATAGCGGATTGCGCGAACGTTTCTAAAAGTACTGTCTCCAGAGTTCTCAATAACACGACACCTGTGAATGACAAGAAACGGGAGGCTGTCTTGAAGGCCGTTAAGGACTTGGACTTCGAACCAAATTCGCTGGCAAGCGGACTCGCCGGGGGCAACTCGATGATCATCGGTGTCCAAACGCAGAAAATCGGAAGTCCCTTTTACGATCTTGTCACTCGGGGCGTCATCCATTGCCTGACGGACACCAGATACTCACCTATTTTGGTAGATGGAGTTTGGGATAAGGAAATTGAACTTAAAGGTATCGACACTCTTTTGAGAAGGCAGATTGACGGACTGATCATCATCGGTGGAGACATCGAAAAAGAACAGCTCTTACATTTAGCAGCAAAAAAACCGTTGCTGTTGGTCGGCAGGGAGGTTGAAGGCCTGCAAGATCGTTGCCTCTATGTAGATAACTTTGACATCGGCTACCAGGCGACAAAATTTCTGATCGAACTTGGACATCGGCAAATTGTCCACATTACGGGAATCAAATCGCATCAAGATTCGGTAAGGCGACTTAATGGCTATCTTCACGCTCTTGAAGAAGCCAAAATTCCTTATGACGCAGACCTCGTCTACGAGGGCGCCTTCGATGGCCCCTCGGGTGTTAAGGCGATTGACACGGTCATCTCACGTGGCAAAAAATTCACCGCGGTTTTCGCCGCGAATGACATGTCGGCATTCGGAGCTAGATTGGCGCTTTACCGTCACGGAATCGACGTTCCCGATGAGGTTTCACTGATCGGAATTGATGACCAAACGGAAGCTCCCTACATGACGCCGCCAATGACGAGCGTTAGACAACCTGCCTTCCAGATGGGAGTCGCAGCGGGAAACGCAATGCTCGATTTGTTAATGAACAAAGAATTTGAACTTCCTAAACCTTCGGTTCAAATTAGCGTTCGGGAATCGACGGCCAAGGTCGAAAAATAAAGTCGCACTTTAGCATGCCAGAACTGTAGAACTTTTCTCAAACTCGATGCTAAAACAAAACTCTCACTAACTAACAATAGCGCAAAAAAACACCCTCGCTAAATTTCAAATTTACCAAGGGTATTTTCTGCTCTAAAACGGATGCGCTCGAAAGCGTTCCATTTTCAAAAAAATTCAAATCAGTCGACCTGATTACCGTTTTTGTCAAACTTTGGCGCGGTACTATCTTTACGAGCGTTCTCTTCTGGCTTGTGCTTTCCAGAGAAGTACTCGTCGTAAGTCGCATCGTCTTCAACCTCTTCGAAGACTCCATTGCCAAAGGCGACAATTCGCGAACCATCTACACCGGTCTTTTCAAAAGCAAGAGGCTCGTAACATCCCCGCTGGCTTCCAGCAACGCCCCAACGCACCTGAATCTCTTCACCGTCGCGTTCGCTAATAAAGACCGATTCAATGTCGCTCATGTCATATCCCATCATTTCCAGATTGGATGCAATGGAAGGATCGTTCAAGAACTTTACAAAAGCATCTTTATTCTTTGGTCCTTTGTATCCGTTGTTAAATTGATACAAAACGTAGCTACTGGCGATACGCATCGTGTTGTTCGAGTTAATATCACCTACGATTTGTTCGACTGTATTCCCGCCACCACAACCTGCTACCATTACGATGGCAACCATCGCGGAAGCTAGAGCGCCTCGAATTGACATTGCTTTTTCCATAAAACCGACCATTAATAGTTTCTCCAAAAAAAAAGACTCCGCGTCGGAAGACGCGGAATCCGAATTACTTACGCTGTTTGGATTACAAATCTGTAATACTGTGAGTTGAACCATCGGCACGCCGACCGACTTGATCAGCAACAAATCCGTCGATGTTGTTCGAGATCGCCGAAACTGAACCGTCGCCAATCGCGAAGTTGGTTGTTCCAGGGTGAGCCGATCCGAACGAGTGCTCATTGTGATCTGAGTTACCACGACGACGGTCTGCAGGCAGACTGTCTGGCCAGACGAAAGCACCGCTGGCAGACGATACAAACGCACGCATGGTTGGCCAATCGGCATTGTGCATGGCACCTGGAAGCTCCCACCAGTCCCAACCGCTTGGCGGTGGGCTGTAGCGACGAGCATCAACTGATTTCTCACCAATCATGAATGTGTTCGAAGATCCATCAGTTACGCCTCCGAATCCGACCTTACCAAAGTTTTGGTAAACGCGAACACCTGAGTCGAGGTAAGAGTTGAATGTCTTGGCAATGATTCCGCGCCAAATGGTCTGACCTTCAGGCTGGTTAGCCATCTGATCCTGCCAGTTGAAACCACCCCAGCCAGCAGGGTAACTGCCGCCGAAGTTCCATGAAGTCATAACACCGGCGTAGTCACCGAGAAAGTAGTCTGCACCCCAAGACTGAACACCGCGGCGATCGCCACGTGAAGGACAGTTGAAAGTAGGGACTACGCGTGACAACATCATGCCAGGTGAACCGTTGGTTCCGTCTGTGGCACGCATATCATAAAGATTGTTTTGTTCCATAAACGGCAAAACTTGGAATCCCCAACCCCAGTTTTCACGGTCGACTGCTGAGCGGAACTGAGCTCCAGCACGGTCAAAACCTTGTGAATGATCACCTGCAGACGGGAAGTACTGATACGCTGACTCGTAGTTAAGAGCAGCAAGAGCAATTTGCCGCAGCTGATTCATACAGGTCGTACGACGTGCTGCTTCGCGAACCTGCTGAACCGCAGGCAACAGCATTCCAATCAGGATGCCGATAATCGCAATAACAACAAGCAATTCGACAAGGGTGAAACCCTTGCGAAAATGTCTAGTTTTCATGAGAACCTCTTTCATGGGGACAATAAGAAAATGGAAAATTTCACCGCTTAGTTTTAAAGCACTCCTATGAAACCGGTTTCAAAAGCCTGCACCCGCGCAGAACTACCTGAAAACGGTTTCATGCAATATAAACGCTTCCAGTGTTCGATGAAGCGTTAATCTAGGTATTCCCGCGTTTTTTTTTGAACTTTTTCAACTATAAGTTATACTTTTCGACCTTTGAAATTGGGTCTTGGGGGACATGCCATCCTTTAGCGCTTCTCTAAATACCAGCCGTCCCTTAGGGGAAACTGCAAAACATCTAAATTATCATTACGTTTTTTAGCCAAAATTAAATTTTAATGAATAAACGGCAATCGTTTGAAAAAACGCTAATGGACGGATTTCTTTCATAGAAAGATCCATAAGATTTAATCCTTTTGAAATCTCGCGTAGAAAAATAAATCGACGATTCGTTTGAAACGGTCAGATCTAGCTGGACAATTCGTGGAAACCATTTTTTGGAAACCCCTGATTCGATTCAATTCAAACATGCTGGGGCTAGATTTTTAAAGAATCGACTTTTCAGTTATCGGCGGGCAAAACTGAAAACGCGGTTAACCTGCTCACTTTAAACGCAGGCCGAGCCATCAGGCTTTTTCAAGATTAAGACCCCGAAAACAGAGACCATCAATAAGGAAGACCGTCTACCCTTTCAAAAACAGGAACTAAACCCGCGGTCCAACTCCCAATCCAAGAATACGAAATCAAACGACTGGGTTGGCTGACGTTAGGAATTTCGACCAGTACTATTTTTGTTTGGGACGAAAAGCAACAATTCGGTCAGGATTAGTTTCCAAGAAACTTCCCCCGATTAAATCAATGCAGTAGGGAACAGCAGCGAACACGGCATCTAAACACTCTGCGATCGCCTTGGGGCTGCCTGGCAGGTTAATGATTAAGGTTCCCCCAGCCTCCGAAGAACGGATTCCTGCAACCTGCCGGGATAGAATCGCCGTAGGCACTTTGGTTAACGATACTTGCCGCATTAATTCACCGAACCCAGGCATCATTTTATCGCAGACACTTTCTGTCGCTTCGGGAGTAACGTCCCGAATTGCGGGTCCTGTCCCACCGGTCGTGATAACCAAGTCACAATGATCTACATCACATAACTCGACCAGCTTAGCTTTGATTAATCTGGTTTCATCAGGAATCACAGACGTTATCAATTGAATTCGGGAGGCCACCGTACCTTTGAGATAGTCAACAACCGCAGGCCCACCTCGATCCTCATACTCGCCACGACTCGCACGGTCGGAAACGGTCACCACCCCAATTTTGGTCTCTGTACCCATATCTACTTCTGCCTCTTTCAAATAAGTCGATTGTAAAAGACTAGGACGCTTGACGTGATTGAACGATACTTATTCAGATGAGGAATTTTCGCCCATGGCCGATTTCAAAACATCGAGAGATGCCGGCTGATTTAGGTCGTAGCTAATCGTTGAGATGGTTACCTTCCCTGCCCTAAGCGCCTGTGTGTCAGTAAGAAAATTGGAAGGTTCCGGCACAGGAAAATTCGTTGACCAAAAGTAGGGCCGCCCCTTCGGATCAGCCCCCGTATCAAAGCCATAAGCCATTGGATTTGTCTCGACAGGAACCAAAACGACATCTGGGTCGGTTTCGGGATACTGATTCATCGCGACCGCTGGGATGTTGATGTTAACGACAGTTCGCGGTGGCAAATTTATCCCTAAAATTTGTTTGATAAGGGGCCAAACCATTTCGGCAGCTTTACCAAAGTCCATCGATTCAGAACTTTCAAGACTTACGGCGAATGCAGGAATACCAAACGTGGCGGCCGCTAAAGCTGCACCAGCGGTGCCGGAGTGGCCGACGTTAATTCCCGCGTTTAAACCGCCATTAATGCCGCTCAAAACCAAATCCGGTTTCCACGGACAAAGCTCATGAATGCCTAATTTGACGCAATCCACAGGTGTTCCATCAACCGAAAAGCCTGGAATATGATCATCCTGAGAGTTCAAATCCCCAACTAAAGCGTGTGGAAATAACGGCGACAGGAAAGTTATCGCCTGGCTAACGCCACTTTGTTCAACCCGTGGCGCAACCAAAAAGACCTCATCACAGTGCGATCGGACCAGTTTTGCCAACTGTATAATGCCCTGAGAATGGACTCCGTCGTCGTTGGTCACTAATACTTTCATTCCCTCGGAATCCATATCTTCAATTCTAAACTGCTAACAATCGCCACATTATAGGTACCGACGCTAATTTCGACACCGTGGCACTCCTGCTCATTGGAATTGATCCTCCCCTCCGAAATACGTAATTGTTCGATTTTATCAATGTATAAAACGGTAACCCCGAACTTCTCGACTTCTTGCGGATCGGTCGTTGGAAAACCGGCCTTACATTCGTATAATCCGTGATTACCTACCCGCACAATTCCCGCGGGTTTTGTTATTTGATACGCAACATTTGGACAATTCGAATGTCACCGGCTACAGAAACCACTGCCAAATCCAGTTCTGAACGGATCCTCGTTTTAGATTTCGGATCCCAATATGCCCAGTTGATCGCCCGGCGGGTACGGGAACAACATGTTTACTGCGAAATTGTTCGACACGATATCACTCCCGAACAAATTAAAAACCACTCACCGAGTGGACTCATTCTTTCTGGCGGCCCTAGCAGTGTTTACGAATCGGAATCTCCTAAATGCGACCCAGGAATCTTCGATCTAGGTATACCCGTTTTGGGCATTTGTTACGGAATGCAGCTCGCCTGCGATCACCTCGGTGGAAAAGTGGAAAGCACGAGTACGCGCGAGTACGGCCGGGCAATCTGCAAGGTCGCCACCGACGACGTTTTGTTTAAAGACTTTCCCAAAGCAGCTCAGGTTTGGATGAGCCACGGTGATCAAGTACAACGCGTCAGCGATGACTTTGCCCCTTTAGCGAACACCAGCACATGCCCCGTTGCCGCTGTGAAACACTTAAAACTTCCTGTTTATGGACTCCAGTTTCATCCAGAGGTTACCCACACTCCCGAAGGCGCGACGCTACTCAAAAACTTTCTTTTTGAAGTCTGTCGCTGCACTGGCACTTGGAAGCTGGAAGATTTCGCCAACGAAGCCATCGATCGCATCCGTGGGGAGGTAGGAAATTCCCGAGTCATCTGCGGTTTGTCCGGAGGAGTCGATTCTGCGGTCGTCGCGGCGTTACTCTACAAAGCGATCGGACCTCAGCTCTCCTGCATTCTCGTGGACAACGGATTGCTTCGGAAAAATGAAGCCGAACTTGTAACCGAACAGTTTACTGATCACTTCAAAACTGACCTGCGGGTGGTTGATGGAGCTGATCAGTTCCTTACTGCCCTAAAAGGTGTCACCGACCCGCAGGAAAAACGAAAAAAGATCGGGCATGTGTTTATTGAATGTTTTAAAGCGGAATCGGAAACTATCGAGAACGCAAAATTCCTTGCTCAGGGAACGCTCTATCCTGACGTGATTGAAAGCGGCGCGGCCGAGGATGGCCCTGCAGCAACCATTAAACTCCACCACAACGTCGGCGGACTTCCGGAAGAACTTGGCTTTGAGTTGATTGAACCCCTTCGAGACTTATTTAAAGACGAAGTGCGACGACTGGGCATCGAGCTTGGCCTGCCTGAGGAACTCGTTTGGCGCCATCCTTTCCCCGGCCCCGGGCTCGCCGTCCGCTGTCTTGGTGAAATCGAAGAAGAAAAACTTAAAGTTCTCCGCGAAGCGGACGCAATCGTTATCGAGGAGATTAAAAAGGCGGATCTTTATCGTAAAACTTCTCAATTGTTCGCAGTCCTGCTACCAGTCCAAAGTGTCGGAGTTATGGGAGATGCCAGAACGTATGAAAATGCACTGGTGATCCGATGTGTTGATACCGATGATTTTATGACCGCCGACTGGTCGCGACTGCCTTATGACATTCTCGCCACAATGTCGACTCGGATTATTAACGAAGTCAACGGCGTGAACCGCGTCTGTTATGACATCAGTTCTAAGCCACCGGCAACGATCGAGTGGGAATAAAAAACCGACTCGATGGCTACGACAGATTAAACCGTTTTAATAAAAACAGATCATACGAATTCGAAAACAACCGCTATGAGTAAGCAATACATTTTCCAAATGGTCGACATGACCAAAAAGCACGGCACGAAAGCAGTCCTCAACAATATCTGGTTATCTTTTTACCCAGGTGCCAAAATTGGAGTCTTGGGCCGCAACGGTACCGGTAAGAGCACGCTTCTTAAAATCATGGCAGGTATTGATAAAGAGTTTGACGGAGAAGCACGTCTCACAGACGGTTTCACGGTAGGTTACCTTCCACAGGAACCTCACCTAAATCCTGATAAAAACGTATGGGACAATGTTCAGGAATCCGTTGCACCGCGTCGACAGTTGCTGGATCGTTATAACGAATTGAGCGGAAAATGCGCCGAGCCGCTTGATGACGACGCAATGCAAAAGGTCTATGACGAGATGGCACGCGTTCAGGATCAAATCGAAGCTTCCAATAGTTGGTCACTTGACCACGAAATTGAAGTCGCATTTGAAGTCATGAACCTCCCTCCCAAGGACGCCAATGTTGCCGAATTATCAGGTGGCGAACGTCGCCGGGTTGCCCTGTGTAAATTACTCCTCGAAAAACCTGACCTGCTCCTTCTTGACGAGCCAACTAACCACCTTGATGCAGACTCGGTTCACTGGCTGGAGCGAACGTTACAGGACTACCCGGGCACCATCGTTGCGGTAACTCACGACCGCTATTTCCTCGATAACGTCGCCGGCTGGATTCTCGAGCTTGACCGCGGACAAGGGCACCCGTTCGAAGGAAATTATTCTTCGTGGCTTGAGCAAAAACAAGCAAGATTAAAAGTCGAAGAAAAACAGAACGATGCTCGCCTAAAAGCACTTAAACGCGAATCTGAGTGGATTAAGCTGTCCCCTAAGGCGAGACAATCAAAGAGTAAAGCGAGAATTGGCGCCTACGAACAAATGCTCAACGAAGACCAACGGGAGAGAGAGCAGGATCTTGAAATCCAGATTCCACCTGGACCACATCTTGGTGACGTTGTCATTGAAGCCGAAAATTTGGGCAAAGGTTTCGGTGATAAAATACTAATGGAAGATGTCAACTTTCGACTGCCACCCGGGGGAATCGTTGGCATTATCGGCCCCAACGGCGCAGGAAAAACCACACTGTTTCGAATGATCACTGGCCAACAAGAACCGGACAGCGGGTCCCTCAAAATTGGCAGCACCGTCGAACTGGGCTATGTCGATCAATCCCGCGACAGTCTCCGTGATGACCACTCAGTCTATCAAGAAATCTCCGACGGCCACGACACCCTAGAGCTTGGCAAACGCAAAGTTAACGCCCGCGCCTACGTCAATCGCTTCAACTTTCGAGGTCCGGATCAGGAAAAAAAGGTTGGCGTGCTTTCCGGTGGTGAACGCAATCGCGTTCATCTGGCCAAATTATTGCGACGGGGATCCAATGTATTATTACTAGACGAACCTACCAACGACCTCGACGTCGATACGTTGAGAGCACTCGAAGAAGCGATTGAAAACTACGCTGGATGCGTCGTAGTTACCAGTCACGACCGTTGGTTTTTAGATAGAATTGCAACTCACATACTTGCCTTTGAGGGAGATGGCTATCTCCACTGGTGTGAAGGCAACTACCAAACCTACGAACAGCAACGCCGCGAGCGGCTTGGCCTAAAAGAGGATGAACCCAGACGATTTAAATACAAAAAGCTAATTACTTGATGTATAAAAAACAATTGATTTCATTGCCACAACGGTTCAAACCAGGTTTACTCCACACGCGAAAAACAACTCGGCCTCTGATATTTCAACCACACTGAACTGCAATCTTTTATCAGATCGTGGTTAAACATTTCTCGGTTGTTTTAAAACTTTTAGACATTTTTCATTGAGGATCAACTTATGACCATTTTACGCAGCGGTACAACAAAAAAATACTCTGAAAACTGGGG
>CALKNI010000034.1 GCA_938091115.1 uncultured Pirellulaceae bacterium
CCCGGCGATGCAATTTTTTTTCATGGCAATACGCTCCACCGGTCAGATCAAAATAAAAGTCAACATTCACGTTGGTCTTTGATTTGTTGTTACAACACGAAACACAATGATCCTTATTTTGAAAGTAAACATCCAAGTTACAAGCCATTGGAAATCTGGAAAGATCAAGACGTTGCAAAGCATCTAGAATCTCACCTTTCAGATTAGCGGCGTTAGGATTTAACCTTGGGATTCACAGTGGTCTCGCCCAGAAGTAGTAATCCGATTAAGTACTGAGCCACTGAGTCGGTAACCTATCCCTCAAGCGGAGAAGAAAATGCGAGTTTGTTTGTTAGGTGCGGGACTAATCGGCATGTTTTACACAATGTCGCTGCACGGAAAACGGGGGCGAGATCGAGTATCGGTGGTTTACTCAAGGACTCAAAAGTCAGCCGACCAATTTGCCAAGCAGTGGGAAATACCAGTGGCAACGAACGATATGTTGGCAGCCATTGAACGCGATGATATAGATGTCGTGATTGTCGCTTTACCTAATCATCTTCACAAATCAGCGGTTATGGCTGCGGCAGCAGCTGGTAAGCCAGTGCTGTGTACTAAACCACTCGGCCGCACGGCACCCGAAGCACAGGAGATGATGGAAGCGGTTGAAGCGGCAGGCGTTTTTGCTGGATATCTGGAGGACTTGGTTTATACCCCCAAGACTCTCAAGGCGTTAAAGTCTGTCCGTGGCGGAGCGATCGGAGATGTGCTGTGGGTGCGATCGCGAGAGACCCATCCCGGTCCGCATAGCGATTGGTTTTGGAATCAGGAAATGTCGGGCGGTGGAGCGATTATTGACATGGGGTGCCACTGCATTGAAATAGCCCGTAATTTTATTGGAAAAGATATTCGTCCCGTGGAAGTAGTTTGCTGGGCAGACACACAAGTTCACCCGATCGAAACAGAAGATCATGCCATCGGCATGGTTCGCTATGAAAACGGAGCAATCGGCCAATTTGAAGTTAGCTGGGCGTTTCGCGGAGGAATGGACCTTCGAGACGAAGTTGCAGGTACGGAAGGTACGATTTGGTTAAATCATTGGTTGCGAACAGGAATGGAAATGTTTTCCGCCGGGGGAGAGGCAGATTACGTAGCAGAGAAAGCCGAATCTTCTAAGGGATGGCTTTTTCCAGTCGGAGACGAACCGAGTGCGTTGGGCTATGTCGATATGTTTACCGACGTACTTGATGCGCTGGAGCAAGGCAGGGAGCCAGCGGAAACTTTTTACGATGGCTATGTCGTCAATGCGATCATGGATGCTGCCTATCAATCGGTTAAGTCAAAACGATGGGAGTCGATTGAGTTACCGGTTTGGCGAGGTAAGGAACAGTCCGATCATATTTTAGTGACTCGAGATTTTGATGATGAACATCATCTAGTAAAGCAAGAACGAATGCCCGATGGCTCCACAAAAGTTATTTTGAAAAATAAAAAAACAGGCGAAATTATTCAGAAAATTATCTAACGACTTTTAGTCCTTCGTTAGTGGTTTATTGCAATTCCAATAGCTCGCTAACGTTGTAACGACTTGCCACGTGTACTGGAAAATCATCTCCCAAAATTTCCCGGTGGATCTTTCGAGCACGCGCTGGCTCATTATTTTCTTCGGAAAGATGGCAGAGACAGGCCCATTGAAGACGGTCAGTTTTTGTTTGCTTTAACAACTTCGCTGAGTCTTCGTTGGAAAGATGCCCCCCATCTCCGCTAATTCTTAATTTTAAATGCTCGGGATACGGCCCATTTTCAAGCATCTCGGCATCGTAATTACTCTCGATGATTACAGCGTCCAGTGATTTTAGAACATCTCGCAATCCGTCAAATGCATGTCCTAAATCAGTCAAGATACCAACGCGATGTTTCTGATCCTCGACAACAAACGCGACGCCATCGACACTGTCGTGTGGCGTAGGAATCGAGTGAACCGTGACAGGCCCGAAGGATTGAGAATTGCCGGCAGTAAATAGGCGAATTCGATCAAGTTTTCCAATTTTTTGATGACGTTGAACCGCTTCGAGCGTCCGGCGGGTAATGTAAACGGGCATTCCAAATTTTCGCTGAAAAACGCCAACTGCCCGAGTATGGTCACTATGATCGTGAGAAATAAACAGTGCATCGACGTCGCGAATGTCCCGATTATGGTGAGCGAGCCTTATTTCAGCTTGTTTCCCGCTGATACCTGCGTCAAACAAGAGCTTGATGTCCCCCGATTCGACGTAAAAACAATTTCCGTTACTTCCGGATTGAAGAGATACTATTTTCATAGAACTCAATTTTATGGCGACAATCTGGTTTGACTAGACGACGGCATGGGAAACTTTCCGCGCGTGAAGTAATCGACGGACTTAAACCAAAATCGCATTAAAATGGCTAAAGGACTCTCAGGCATCGGCCTATTTTTTAAAAACAGGTGAATAAGCAAAGCGAATAAAGCTAAACTAGATCGGCTAAATAAATTCACTCCCTTTGTGATGCGAGTGATAAATATAATTCGCAGACTGAGGGCCAGTTGACCATTAAAACTGAAAGTAATCCAAATCCAGAACCACCAGAACACCAATGCGAAGCGGTTGATCCTCAGATTGTCGTGTCCATTGTTATTCCATTCTTCAATGAATCTCAAACACTTGAGACCTTAGTAAATCGCGTTCTCGATAATCCTTTTTCGAAGGAGATCGTTCTGGTGGACGATGGCAGTACTGACGACTCACTTGCCATTGCCCGTCGCCTTTTGGCCCAGCACTCGAACTGCGCCGATGGTTTTACCAACCGGTTAGTCGTCAAAGAGCATGAAAAAAACATTGGAAAGGGTGCCGCGCTGAAGACAGGCCTGTTAACTGTTAGTGGGGAGCTGGTTGTTCTACAGGATGCAGATTTGGAATATCACCCCGAAGAAATTTTGCAACTAATTCGACCGATCCTTGATGGTAATTCGGATGTGGTATACGGAAGTCGATTTATTTACAAGGTTTCAAGTAAATCACGTAAGCAATCATTTGGCTATCGATCTAACTACATCGCCAACCAGGTCATCACTCGTTTCTCAAATTTGTTAACCGGTTTAACCCTGACCGATATCGAAACTGGTTACAAAGCATTCACTCGAGATGTTGCCCAAAACCTTGCTCCTGCATTAGTAAGTCGAAGTTTTGCGATCGAGCCAGAAATTACAGCGAGGATAGCAAAACAAAAAGTACGAGTGGTAGAAGTGCCGATCAGCTATTCCAGTCGAACCTATCAAGAGGGAAAGAAGATCGGTTGGTGGGACGGAATCAAAGCGATGATTGCAATTCTTCGTTTTGCAGTGTCAGCTTAGAGAACTCTCTGGCTTGCCGGAAAACTTCCTAAAACGGTTAGGTTCTTACAGTGGGCGCGAGCCTCGCCTATGATTTGAGCGATGGTTGAATTCTCGCGGTGCCCCTCGATATCAATGAAAAAAGTGTAATCCCAGTTTTCTTCTCGACTGGGTCGTTTTTCCAGATGGGTGAGGTTGATTGAATTGCGTTTGAAAACTTCCAGCACATCCATCAAAGCTCCCGATCGATCGGTTGTAGTGAACATGATAGAAGTTTTGTCTTTCCCAGAGATCAATGTCTTGCTTTTCGATAAAATCAAAAACCGGGTCATATTGCTTTGCCGATCTTCAATCGCCTCAAACAGTGGACGAAGGCCGTAAATTTCACCAGCCAGCGAAGACCCAATTGCCGCGACTCCACAATCGGGATCTTTGTCGATTTCGGCTTTTGCTTTCATGGTTGCCAGCGCGGTACTCTCGGTTGGTACGCGCATCGCCTGTGGATACTGAGTGCTTAGCCAATTACGACATTGCTCAAAGACATCCGGCTTTGAATAGATTTTTTTTACTTGTTCTGGTTTGCAATTGGCAAGAAGACAGAATCGGATCTGAAATTTGACCTCACCATAAATATTGAGTTGATCGTGAAGGTCAATAAATGAGTCGAGTGTTTCATTAATTCCACCAACGGAACTGTTCTCAACAGGCACCAGGCCGTAATCGATCTTTCCGTTTACAACTTGTTGAAAAACGGTTCGGATTTCACGTGCGGGAATAAAATTTACGCTTGAGCCAAAATGACGCACAGCAGCAAGGTGTGAAAATTCTCCTTCGGGACCTAAGAAACCAATACTAAGCGGTTTTTCGATTGCAAAACTACCACTCATTAATTCGCGGTAGATCGATTCAAACGTTGTATCAGTTAACGGGCCGCTATTTAGAGATTTTATTTTATTGAGAACGGCATGTTCGCGATGCGGTGCATAAATTGGAACGTCAGATTTCCTTTTGAATTCGCCAACCTTAACAACCAAATTAGCCCGTTCATTAATCAAATCGACAACCTGCTGATCCATTGTCTCAATAGTAGGTCCTAATTCTGTCAGTGAAGAATAGCGGTTCGAGATGATTTCCTTTTGGTAACGGTAATTTTCGTCATAAACTGGAAAGCTCCCAAGGACATGGAGGCTTTTACAATGTGCTCGAACTTCACCGAGGATTTCAGCAATTTTTCCGTCATTGGCATGTCCAAGAATATCAACAAAAAAAGTGTAGTCGCTCCCGACTTCGCGACCGGGTCTTTTTTCGATATGACTTAGGTTAATACTGTATCGTTTGAAAACCGAAAGAATATCTACCAAAGAACCCGGTCGGTCGGAGCAAGTAAACATCAAGGATGCTTTGTCTTTCCCGGTAATTTCAGTTTCGCGTTTTGATAAAATCAGGAATCGAGTGATGTTGTTGTTGCAATCTTCGATGCCATCAAAAAGCGAATTCAATCCGTAGAGTTCCCCGGCTTTGCTCGATCCAACGGCGACAACTCCATCTGAAGGACTGGCGAGGTATGCGATCTCTGCGGCGCTGGCGGTGCTCTGTGCGGGGATTTGCTGAGCGTCCGGGTACTTTTGGGTGAGCCACTGTCGGCACTGTGCTAACGCCTCCCCTTTCGAGTAAATAATTTGGACGTTGTCAGGATCACATTTTCCTAACAGAGAGAATTGAATCGCCAATCTAATTTCGCCGTATATTGTCAACCGACCATGGTAGTCAGAAAACGAATCAAGGGTTTCAATAATTGCACCACCGGTGCTGTTTTCGATCGGAACAAGTCCATAATCGACATGTCCTCGAGCGACTTCTTCAAATACACCTTCGAGCGCACGAAGATTTTCATAATCTACTGTTGGCCCAAAAAACTTAGAGGCAGCAAGGTGGCTGAAGGTTCCCTGAGGTCCAAGGTAACCGACTCTTGTTGGCCGCCCCAGAACGAAGGCGCCATTGAGAATTTCTCGGTAGGCACCTTCCAGTGCCGAATTTGGAATCGGACCCTGGTTTTTGGATAACACATTGCGAATCGCTTCTATTTCAGACTGCTGATCAGTTCCGCGGGAGCCCGTTTCAGCTCGAAAGATCCGCGCCCGTTCAACTGCCAATTTTGATCGATCGTTAATTGCCTGAACGAGTCGCTGATCAACTTCGTCGATGGCGGTTCGCAACTGTAGTAATGTTTGATCGGTTGCAGGCATAAATTTATGGATAGTACTGAATCGTCTTTGGAGATGAAGTAACCCTCTATTCTAATGTGGATTGCGGGCTGAACCAATCCAGATCGAATCTTGCGAATTTGTTATTTCAGTCTCTTCGATTGACGAGATCGCCCTCGTAAACGCGATTTCGAACTTAGTCTGATCAAATCTTGCCTGATCAAACCTTGCCCGACTCTCTAGTTGACTACCAGCAGAGCCGGGGTGAGGTTTTAGAGAAAAATATAGCCTTCTTCGCCATGCTGCGAAACGTCGAGGCCGCGTTGCTCTTCTTCGGGAGTCACTCGTAGTCCGATCGTTATATTTAAAAGGGTTAAGAGGATGATTGAACCGACGACAGCGAGGCCGGCAGCAGCCAAAATACTGACAAGCTGATTGATCAACTGGGTGTAGTTCGTAAAGCCACTTTCAATCAATCCCATTCGCCCTCCCTCCAGTTCGCCGGTGATTGAGCGACTGGCAAACACGCCGGTCAAAATTGCTCCGATGCCCCCTCCTACACCGTGAACCCCGAAAGCGTCGAGCGCGTCATCATATTGAAATCTTTTCTTGAGCGAAGTGCAGGCAAAGAAACAAACAATACCAGCGACGAAGCCAAGGATAATACCTCCCATCGCGGTGACAGATCCGCAGGCTGGTGTGATGCAAACCAATCCAGCTACGGCACCAGAGCAGGCTCCGAGGACGGTCGCTTTGCCTCGTAAAAGCCACTCGGCACCTGCCCATGCAATCACTCCGGCAGCTGCGGCGAAATGGGTTGAGACAAACGCGTTTACTGCACCAGTGCCGGCCGAAAGTGAACTACCGGCATTGAACCCAAACCAACCAACCCAGAGAAGTGCTGTGCCAATGCATGTGTAGGTCAAATTATGAGGTGGCATCTGGTCTTTTCTAAATCCAATTCGTGAGCCGACAAAAATAGCGCAGACAAGCGCAGAAACGCCGGAACTAATATGGACAACGGTTCCTCCCGCAAAATCGAGAGCTGGAAATTTTGCCTCTGAATTCCACTCGCACAACCATCCAGCGTCACTCCACACCCAGTGGCAGATTGGGCAGTAAATTAACAAACCCCACAAAGACATAAAAATGCACATGGCTGAAAATTTTAGGCGCTCGGCAAAAGCTCCGCAGATCAGCGCTGGAGTAATGATGAAAAACATTCCTTGGAAACACATGAAAACAGATGTCGGCAGCGTGCCCGTGGCAGGCGTGACGATCTTTCCCTCAACAAAGGAAGGTGTGACACCGGCTAAAAAAACATGGTCGAAGTTGCCGAAATAAGGATTTGTCCCACCGAACGCCAGGCTGTACCCAACAACCGCCCATAAGATCGACATTAATCCCATTAAGAAAATACACTGCATCATCACGCTCAGGATGTTTTTCTTACGAACAAGTCCACCATAAAATAGTGCCAAGCCCGGTGCGGTCATCATTAAAACCAAAGCAGAGCAAACCAGCATCCAAGCAATGTCAGCGGAAACGAACTCGATCGGTGCTTCAGTATCGACCGACTCTTCACTGGGGCCATCAATTAGGCTAATTGGATTGTCTGTAATCGCCGCTGATTCTTGAGCCGTCAGGACGTGACAACTTTGTGCTCCAATGACCAAGGCTACCAGCACTGTAATTGAGCGAATGATAACGCTCATAGCACAACTCCTCTAAGAATTTTCATGCGGACAGCCACGAACTGTGCTGAGGCTGTCGAGCTTGTGTCTAATGATAATTGTTAAAGATTTAGTTGAATCTAAATCCAACCAACATCTAACCTTGGGACGCCTGGAATGTCAACTCGCTTAAGCTATTGATATTGAGAGTAGCGGGGCATTTCTTATCAATAGCTTCGAAAATTAAAATGAGCGTGCAAATAGCAACCCGCAACCGGCGTTAATGGTGTTCACTTGCGGGCGAGAAAAAATTCAACCGCGCGGCGATTAGATTCAAACGCAAATCGATCAAGAATTTCCAGCGATGGTCGACTAAAGTGAAATGACTCAACTTCGCCCGGTTGTGCTGTCAATGGCTCAAATGACTCTACTCTGCATTCAAAAAAAACGTCTAACACGTCAATCGTAATTCCTCGGTAAGTGTATTGGTTGGGAA
The DNA here is from genome assembly GCA_938091115.1 of uncultured Pirellulaceae bacterium. Classification (GTDB taxonomy): domain Bacteria; phylum Planctomycetota; class Planctomycetia; order Pirellulales; family Pirellulaceae; genus Mariniblastus. The sequence goes on from CALKNI010000034.1 coordinate 7,705, forward strand.
ACGAACAAAGATAATCGGCGTCGGTTACACGGAGTGATGTTTCTTCCATCACCTCCCGAATTAGAGATTTTTCGAGAGGTTCGCCCGGATCCACAAACCCCCCCGGCAAGCCAAATTTTCCTTTTCCTGGATCTCTGCCGCGCACCAAAAATAGCAGTTCGTTATTTGAGTTAACAACAAGCCCGCCAACGGCAGCGACAGGGCTAAAATAAAAAACGAAACCACACTTTTTGCAACGGAAAGGAGAAGATCCAGTCTTTTGATTTCCCACGCTACATTTAGGGCAAAAATGGAATGTGTCGACGATGTGTTGAGTCATTGTGTAAGGCGTCTCTTACTCGAAATGAAGAACGGCATCACTCAACAAACCTGGAGGCGGTTATTACCAATCGCGGAACCGCATGAGGAGCGCGGGTTAAGATTGCAGAGGCCGCTAAAACGGTTTGCTTTGATTGTTTGAGATAAGCACTTTGTTTGAGTGTTGTTCCAAGATAGTACAAATTGGCTGCGGAGACACTGTTACCGCCGGGCATCGCTCCATCGCTGGCACGTTTGCTACGGGCAATGAGTTGCTCGTGGTCTTTTGAGGTATAGAAGTACCCTCCTTTTTCATCCCAAAACAAATTGTCCTGAATTTTTTGCAGTCGGTCGGCTGCGTCAAGCCACGTCTGATCGCCGTTAGCGCGATGAAGTGAAATTAATCCGTCGATAACGCAGGCGTAGTCAATAAGGTAGGCGTTAAGTCGAGCCTGCCCATCGGTGTAAGTTCGATACAGCCGCCCTTCATCAGAGACCATATTTTCTAAAATAAAATTGGCAGCGACTTCAGCTTTTTCGATGTGATCCGAATTCTTAAAAATTCGCCCCGCATCTGCATACCCCCGAATCATTAATCCGTTCCACGCTGCTAATATCTTTGTGTCCAGCAAAGGTCGCTCACGTTTTGCACGAACATCAAATAATTTTTTCCGAATCGGTGTTAACAGAGATTCCAATTCAATAAGAGTCAATTCTCGAGCGGCCGCATGTTCACTCATCAGCAATTTCAATTGCGGAGCATAAAACTCTTCTTCAAAATTTGGAGGCTCATCAAGTCGATACAGTTTTGAAAATAGCTGATACTCCTGTTCCGTCAGTGCAGTTTCAATTTCCTCGAGATCCCAGCGGTAAAACTTTCCCTCGATACCTTCGGACTCTGCATCGAGGGAAGCATAGAATCCACCGCTAGGAGCGCCCAGTTCCCGACTAACAAATTTCAAGATACCGTTGGCTACATTTTTGAATTCTTCTTGACCGGTAAGCTGAAACGCTTCTGCGTAGACGGTAGCGAGTTGACCATTGTCATATAACATTTTTTCGAAGTGGGGAATGTGCCAAAATCGGTCGACACTGTAGCGATGAAAACCTCCCCCAAGGTGATCATAAATGCCCCCTTTGAGCATTCCTTCGCAAGTTTTGATTAACAGCTTGGATGCCTGCTCGCGAGATTCTTCAGTGGCATTGGGGTTTTGCTGCAAGTAATCCAACAAGAAAAACAGATTAGAAGGCTCCGGGAATTTCGGACGATTTGGGTTGAGGGCGTTGTATCCAAATCCTCCAAATCGATCGTCAAAACTTGCGTTTAAATTTTCAATCGTGTTTGCCGGCCACACCGACTGTATGGGCAACCCAGCGGCAGGCTCCAGTCCAGCCAACAATCCCCGCGTTCTCTCGGAGACCATTTCTGCGTCCTGGAGAATTGCTTCTCGATTGTCTCGATAAGCATCCATGACTTTTTGAATAATTGTGAGAAAACCCATGGATGCACCTCGATCTCCATCTCGAGCTGGCCAGTAAGTACCTCCAAAAAATGGTTTTGCCTCCGGGGTCATGAACATTGACAACGGCCACCCGCCCCCGCCAGACCGAATGACCTGCAGGGCGTTCATGTAAATTTCGTCGACGTCTGGTCGTTCTTCTCGATCTACTTTGATGCAGATGAAATTTTCGTTTAGGAAATCAGCGATTTCCTGGTCAAGAAAAGACTCTCGCTCCATCACATGACACCAGTGACAACTTGAATAGCCGATAGATAGAAAAATCGGCTTGCCGGATTTCTTAGCCAGTTCAAGCGTCTCGTCATTCCAACCATACCAGTTCACAGGATTGTGAGCGTGCATTAACAAGTAAGGACTGGTTTCTTTAGAGAGTGCGTTTTCGTGTAACGGTGTTTGTGGACTAGATGGATTGGTTGCAGGAGGGGAGGAAGTCTCTAGCGGATCAATGGTAGACTGGGTTACTCCTTCGATTGTTGATACAACATCCTGCGCTTCCGGCTTGGAAGTTGGTTTTGAAACGGATGGATTAGAATCACAGGCGGGCAGAAAGATCAGACAGCACAACCAAATGAAGTAACGACCGTATTGAAACATGCGACGTCCCAAGGGTTAAGCCAAATAAAAATGGAGATTTAAATGTGATTCGGTGTCAGAGTCTAACAACATAGTTCAGTGAGAAATTAATTGGCATTAAGGTCAGTTTTTCCGAGCGAAGTATTCTACCTAGGCATTTTTAATTCGATGAGTTGATTGCCGTTTTGGTTTGTTTTTAACTCGTGAGTAAATATTGTTTCTCCTTGAGAGATTCGAAGCCGGTAGGTTTTGCCGGGTGCTAAGCGAAATGAAAGCATGTCATTCATATCCGCGGTTCCCGCTTTCGTTATTCCGGATTCGAGCACAGAAACGCTTTTTTGATTGAGTACTTCAACTTTTGTAATTTCTCGTTTGGACTTATCACTGTTCCAAACTCTCACCATGACGTCGACGGCTTTGCTGGTCGGCGTGGTTGTTTTCGGAATGTAGCGGTAAGTTACATTTTCGGCAAAAACACGTTTTTCAGGTGACCAAACCATAGGAAAAGCTGTTTCAGTTCTTTGAAAACTTGCTGCGTAGATAGAGTGTAATTTTGAATTTGGATCGGCGAGTGCGGCATCTCCCTGAAACCAAGTTCGGTTAAGGCCTTGCGGATTAGGTTCAGCTGCGCCGGTAAATTGCCAGCCATCGTCCCAGACTTCGACCCAAGTGTGATTGCCTTTTTTATTTTTCCAACTGGGAATTCCCGCTAAGCGCGCCGGCACACCGACGCTTCGGCAGGCGTCGGCCAGCAAAATAGAGAGTCCGGTGCAGGACGCCAGCCCTTGTTCAATACTTTCTTTAGGGCTTTGGTTTGCGCGTTTTCTGGCGGTTGAATATTTGACAGACAACTGACCAAAAAGGGTGGCGTTAATTTTTTGAGCCGCTTCGCCGGGGGTTTTGCAATTGGCAATAATGGGTTGGCAAAGCGCGAAGAACTCCTTTCGCCACGGATCCCGTGGTTCATCGATATTGGCATAAGGCAGGACATCATTGAAAAACAGTTGATCGGAAATGTTCCACGGTGCAGCTTCCCGCGCTTGATAAGCAAGCCGAATGTTGTTTAGCAGAAATTCCGCTGTGAGATTTTTTAAATCATAATCCGGCATGTTGATTAGCAAAAACTCAAGTGCTTGCCGGTGTTCCGATGGAACGGTCTTAATTGCTTTTTGCAATTCATTTTGATTATCTCCCGCCTGCTTAATTCTCATTTTTATTAAGTTTGCTTTGTCGATCGACTTCTCACTCAACTTCTGTTTCTGTGCGAACGATGTCGAGACGAAAAGCACAAGAGTCAACGCTAAGAAGCAACTAGATTTGATAATCGATGCAGTCTTCATAAGAATTCCGGTAACTAAGTTTTCTCAAAACAGGCTTGGCAGTTTTGCGATTCCATCGGATTCGCTTCCTTCAAGGTTAACAGGTTTCACGTCATAGAAACATTGTGACAATGTCTTATCAATGCTGATTCCGGGAATTACAAATCACAACGGTGTGCATGATTACTTATAAACCAAATATGGGTTATGATTACTCGCCGATTCACACACGTTTATACACCGGAAATACAATGAAAATCGCCCGCATTTCTGCATATCAAGTCGATCTTCCTTTAAAAGAGGGAAGCTATAAGTGGTCCGGCGGTAAGTCGGTTGATGTTTTCGACAGCACTGTTGTTGAAGTTGAGACGGATACTGGACTCATCGGCTATGGAGAAGTCTGTCCGCTAGGGCCATTTTATTTACCAGCCTATGGGCCGGGAGTAAGAGCGGGGATCCTAGAACTGGCGCCGCACCTAATCGGAATGAACGCGACCGACCTAGGGCCGCTCAATCGAATGATGGACGCCGCCTTGAAAGAACATGCGTATGTCAAATCGGGCATCGACATGGCATGCTGGGATCTTCTTGGAAAATCGACTGGCAGAAGCGTTTGTGACTTAATGGGTGGTAAATACAGTGCAGATTTTGTGCTCTATCGGGCTATTTCCCAACAGGCTCCCGAAGCGATGGCCGCTAACGTTGCCGGTTATCGAGCCGAAGGTTATCGCCGCTTTCAATTAAAAGTAGGCGGTGATCCAGATGTTGATATTGAGCGCATCAAACAAGTGTCAGCGGAAATGCAATCGGGAGAAAAATTGGTCGCCGATGCCAACACTGGGTGGTTGATGCATGAGGCGGCGCGAGTGGTTCGAGCTGTTCGAGATTTAGATGTCTATATTGAACAGCCTTGTTTGTCTTACGAAGAGTGTTTATCGATTCGAAAGCGGACAGACCATCCGTTCGTGATGGACGAGTCGATTCACGGAATGCCAGAACTGCTGCGAGCCAGTCATGATCAAGCAATGGATGTGGTGAATATTAAAATTAGTAAGTTCGGCGGACTAACAAAAGCAAAACTTGCTCGAGATTTGTGTATTTCACTGGGCGTCGCAATGACGCTTGAAGACAGTTGGGGAGGAGATATTATTACCGCGGCTATTGCCTCGATTGCCCACAGTACACCTACTGATTTATTGTTCTCGTCCACGGATTTCAATAGCTATGGAACGGTCAGTATTGCCGACGGAGCGCCACAACGCGATAACGGTCGACTCTCCGCGTCCGACGCGCCCGGACTTGGTGTCCAGCCACGAATGCAGGTTCTTGGAGATAAGGTTCTGGAAGTTTCTTAACTGAGAAGGAATCGAAATATAAGTTAGCGTTCGAATAGCACAGGATCGATGTCGAAGTATTCACGAAGCAGATCGTAAACGTCGGGTAAGTTTTTTTTGAGGCGACTCGGTGAGTCGAAAAAGTTTTCACCACTAACTGCAAAGAGTTCCGCCAAGCTTGTTGCGGCATAGGCGTCAATTCGTGGCTCCCGTCCGCAATCAAGATCTTCATTCAGTTCATTAAATCGTTGATGAAATATAGCGTCCCAGCGATGCCGAAGAGATTTAGATGAGATGATCGGCATGCCTCCCATTTCGCCATCGAGTCCGTCGATATGGTGAATAAACTCGTGAATGATTACATTCCGTCCATCTCCGGGTCGGCTTGCCCCTCTAAGGGCATCTCGCCACGAAAAGACAAGCGGCCCACCTTGCCATGCCAAGCCTGAATAATAGGCGGTTTCGTGACTTACGAGTCGCCCTTGTTGAACGGCTCGATTTTCAATGAGATCTGGATGCACCAAAATGGTCGAGACACGATCAAAATAAAATGGTTCACTCAAACCTAGAGTCAAGAGAGCGGCGGTTGCAGCAATCGTTAGTTTTATTTCGTCATTTACTTCGAATCCTTTGACTGCCTCCCAGGATTTTTCGGCCACAATGACAGCTGAAGATTGGAGTACTCTTTGTTGCTGAGCCGGAGGCAAGGAAGAATATTGCCACACATTTTTTGTAATGATTTTTTCCCAGGAACTTGGAAAAGGCCGATTGAGCAATTTCTGCCTTCTACGGTTTTTAAAAAAAGAAAACAAAAACAAGTCCAGAAAAACAAGAAGTTAGAAGTCAATGAAAATAGAGGCTTGTACAGCGATGCCTTGGAGGTTTAAGAAGTTGGCATTCATCAGGATTATTATAGGAGACAAAGCTTCGCAGCGGATTATTGTCAGCCAATATTGAGTTTTTGTCGAATCACAGTGCGTCACTGCAAATAACCAGGTCAATTAGGTTGAAAAACTGGCAACCCTCGGGTGAATCAAGTAGCCTTAAACCAGCACAACGCAACCAAACAGAAATAGTAAAATGAAATCATCAATTATCTTGCCACCGCGGCGTCAGTTCATTCAGCGATCGGTGGTCGGAGCTGGTGCTCTCGCCGGAACCCTGTTGTTTAGCAAACCAGGATTGTTCGCCGACCTGTTGTTAACGCCACCAATGACCGAAGGTCCTTTTTATCCAAATCCGTTGCCGCTTGATACCGACAACGATCTACTAATCCTCAACGACTCAATAACGCCAGCGGTAGGTCGGGTTACGCACTTATCGGGTACGGTAATGGATCGGAAAGGCAGTCCGATTCCGAACGCCCGTGTAGAAATTTGGCAGGTAGACGGGAAAGGAGTTTATCTTCACCCCAAAGGTGGCGATCGGAATTTGCAGGATAAGAATTTTCAGGGCTTTGGGCGTTTCATCACTAACCTAAAAGGTCAGTATTATTTTCGGACGGTGAAGCCTGTATCGTATCCTGGCCGTACACCTCACATCCACGTAGCTGTCTACGTTAAAAACAAAAGGGTGCTGACGACTCAGTGTCTCATCAAGGGTCATCCGCAAAATCAAAAAGACGGCTTGTTCAAACGAGTGAAGAGCGCGGAGCTTCGAAATAAGCTATTGGTAAATTTCCAGCCTCTCCAAGGATCAAAAATTGGGGAATTAACCGCAACCTTCGATATCGTTGTTGGTTTAACACCAGCAGACTAAGGGTGAGAGTCGTAAATCCAGCAAAAAACTATTTAAATGTTTGTCCTCAATTCTGTTCTGTGACGTGTTTTATTTAGAGCAGAGCGTTTTGGGCATATAGAAAGAAATGAGAGAAGAACAATGAAGAATACAAAAATGATGGTATTTGCAGTCGCGATGACAATGTGCTTGGCAGCAACCGTGATGGCTCAGCCTCCCGGTGGTCAACGCGGCGGTGAGCGCGGCGGTGAGCGCGGCGGACCTGGTGGGCAACGTGGTGGAGGTGACATGGGCCGAATGATGCAGATGATGCCGGTTCTTGCCGCCCTAGATGCTGATAAGGATGGAGTAATCTCTAAAAGTGAAATCAATAATGCTGCTGCAGCTTTACGAAAACTTGATAAAAACGGAGACGGTGAATTAGATGCAGAAGAGATGCGACCTACTCGTTCTGAAGGTGGACGCAGTCGCGGTGGTGCTCCCGAGGGCGGACCTGGCGGTGAGCGAGGTGGTCGTTCAGCAGGTTCCGGTGGCATGATGGATCGCATCATGAGCCAGGATAAAAACCAAGACGGTAAACTAAGCAAGGACGAAGTTGACGAGCGAATGTTGCCGATGTTTGACCGTTTGGACGCAAACAGTGATGGCTCGATTGATAAATCGGAAATTGAAGCGGCAGCCGCACGAATGGGTGGTAGTCGTGGCGGTCGCGGTGGACCTGGCGGACCCGGCGGTAATCAGGGTGGAGGCCAGCGGCCACAACGTCCTTCGTTCGACGGTGGCAACTAAACCACTAATTCGTCAATGATTGGTACCAATTAGCGCGCCGGTAATAGCCGGCGCGTTTTTTATGCGCTTAGTTTTAAGCCAATAAATCGGAGGCATTTTATTTCCACATTATTCTGTTTGGTTCGTTAGAATAAAAGGCTTCGATAATCGTGGATTTTTCGATTAATTTTTTTGCCTGGCCTGGGGAGACATTATGTTGCGGGATTCCATTCGTTTATCTATCTATCTTCCACTGTATTTGGTTTTGCTAGTCAATTTAGGAACCGAACTGGCTGTTGCGAGGCAGGTGGATCGCCGAGTGCCGCTGGAGAAAATTTCAACTGACTTTGAAATGGCAGATGGGCCGGCCTGGGATGGCTATTCACTAATTATTCCCGATGTAAAAGGGGAAAAATTATTTCGCTATCTACCTGCCAAAAAACAAATGCAAACACTCTTGCCTGAATCAGGGCGGATCAGCGCTAGTTTCTATAATCATGGCCGCTTTTATTTATCGGATAATCCGGGTGGCAAAATCGTCTTTCTTGATGGAAAGAAAAAAGCGGAGGTTGCATCTTTCGAGGACGTAAGGCAGGAAAAAGAAAAGCCCTATCGGCCGAACGATCTTGTGGTTGATCAGCACGGAGGAATTTATGTAACGTTCACTCCCCAAAACAAGGTCATGTACATACATCCTGATGGAAAGGTCTCCGTTGCAGTAGCGGGGATTGCAACTCCCAATGGAATTACAATGTCGCCAGACGAAAAGACCCTTTATGTTTCCTCGTTTGTTCCAAAAAAGATTTGGGCCTATGACATTGTCACTCCTGGAAAAACTGACCGCGGACGTATGATTGCAGGGATGGACGAAGGGCCTGATCGAGGTGCTGATGGAATGACAATCGATCGCGCTGGCAACATCTATTGCGCGGGGCCAACGGATATTTGGATTTGGAGTCCAGATGGAAAATTACTCGATAAAATCGCATGTCCAACCAAACCAATCAACTGCACATTTGGTGATCAGGACATGCAATCGTTGTATATCACTGGGCCGGGAGGGTTGTTTCGGCAACGCATGTTAATTTGTGGCCGATCGCCGGAGCCAGCGGCGATTTCTCTAAAACCTCCAGCACAATTTCCGCGAAAGAAAAATTCAGCCCAACCATTGACTTCAATTCCTGAAAATGTTGTCGCACATCGGAATGTTGTGTTCGCTCAATATGATCAACGAAAAGTATTGGTGGATATTTTTGTACCGTCAGAGGCAACGGCAAGCGAGCCAAAACCGGCCTTGGTCGTTGTTCACGGTGGTGGTTGGCGTAAAGGTGACAAAACCAAGTTCCGGGCGCTTGCAATAAAATTGGCTAGTCATGGTTATGTAACGGCCGCGATTGAATATCGGCTTGCTGACGAAGCCGCTTTTCCCGCAGCAATGCATGATTGCACTGCTGCCGTTCGATTTCTGCGAGCCAATGCGTCGGTTTACCACCTCGATCCAAAAAAAATTGGAGCTGTGGGAGGCTCAGCGGGAGGGCATTTAACAGGATTGATGGCGTCGGGTGGGGGCAACCCAAAATTGCAGGGGGAGGGCGGTAACCCCGGGCAATCTTCACGAATCCAGGCATCCATTGTCATGGCTGGCCCATTGGAGATGCTAACCGGATCGGTCGCGGAACGATCTCGGCAACCAGATTCTGGATCCAATTCGAATGTTTGGCTTCGGAGTACTGTTGATGAAAATCCAGAACTGTATGGCCTTGCCGATGCTTGTGCCCAGATTGACGGATCTACGTGCCCAATTCTCTTTATGGTCGGTGAACAGGATAATCCAGCGCGCAATCAACCCGCCCGCGATAAATTAAAATTGTTTGGAGTTGAAACTGATTTAATTACCTATCCCAATGCCAAGCACGGATGTTGGAATCGACAACCTTGGTTTGAAGAAATGGCAGGTGACATGATCAAATTTTTCAATCAACATCTTTAAGAAACGGAATGGGTTAAATATCTCGTAAGTTAACCTATCTGTGCTGCGATGCATCTGAAGCCGCGCGAATGCTGTAAACAAAGCACAGGGCAAATGAGCGAGTTTTGTTTGTGAAGAAATCTTTCATGATTCTTCACGATCAATAAACCTTATCTTACAAATTTCTTCAAATACAGCGATTATCCTATCCGCCAGAAATACGGAATTGTTCTGTATGTAATTGGTAATTTTGCGATAGGACCTAGTAGAAATGAGCACACGAAAAAAGGGTTTTACACTTGTGGAACTTCTTGTTGTTATTTCCATCATCGGAATTTTGATGGCATTGTTGTTCCCGGCATTCGCAGCTGTTCGCGGGGCAGCTCGGTCGACCCAGTGTAAAAGTAACTTGCGAAATCTTGCACTTTGCCTGCTGGCCAAGGCAAGTAATTCGCCTAACGGTGCCTACTGCTCTGGTGCCTTTGATGGTAAACGGGATGGTGCGTTTGATCAGTACTCATGGGTATCAGACTGTGTTGCTCAAGATGTAATTCCGGGCGATATGCTTTGTCCAAGCTCAAAATGCATTGCTTCGGAAAAGTGGAATGCGGCTAGTTCTAACGGAGCCTCCGCTCCTCCAGCTCGGCAGGGCGTTCCTTTGAAGCAGTCTCTCCAAGCTACAGCGGAGATTGGCTTCAATACAAACTACGCGACGAGTTGGCACTTAGTTCGATCAGCGCCAGTGTTCACAGGGACAGGCGGCACTCAAGTCACCAAACCTGGTGGCTTGAAAGACTGGTACAAATCAAATGGACAGCGACAGTGCGTGGGTCCTCTGACCATGCGAGCGATGGATACTAGCGATATTCCTGCAAGTGCTTTAGCGATCATGGGCTGCGGCGGGCAAGGCGATGTCGCATTGCCTTATGACGGTAACGAAGATGGAATTCTAACGGAAACAGTATCGGAATCACGCGGACTCATTGCAGGAATCCCACTAGCAGAGAGTTTTAATGATGGTCCGGCTTATGTAGCAAGCGGCAATCGAGCTGCTGTCGTCTTACAGCCCGACGGCACATCGCGAGCGGCTTTCGAAGCACCGGCGGCCGGTTATCCAACGCTTGGCCAAGTCGGTGTGACAAATACATTCTTGCAGGATACCAGAGACTTTTTCGCTTGGCACCAAAAGACGGTTAACATTGCCTTTGCTGATGGAAGCGTTCGAGCGATCGAAGACGCTAATGGCGACGGCTATATCAATCCCGGATTTGGAGTTGATCCGTCAGTGGCTACTTTCGAGAACACTGGTTACACATCGGCAGAATGTGAAGTTAACCCCTGGGAAATGTTCCCGGGTGTCCTGCTCAATGGTTCTTTCCCTGTCAAGAAATTTGAGCAGTAAAGTGCTTTAGTTTTGAAAGCGAAGTTCGCACCTTTGAATGAATCCTGTTTTGACTAAAAGTCAAAACAGGAATTTTTTCATAGTGTGAGTCTCTTTGTTTAATTTTGTTGAGTTTGGAACATCGAATGAAACATCGAATTTTTTCTAACGAATCTCAGAATTTAGACCGTTCGAAATCGGGAATTCGATCTGCCTTTACACTCGTCGAACTATTGGTTTGCATTTCAGTAATTGGGATCTTACTTGCTTTATCGTTTCCAGCTGCACAAGCGGTTCGACAGGCAGCGCGTCGGGCAACCTGCCTTTCAAACTTGCGACAAGTAATGATGGCTGCCTTGAGCTACGAGTCGAAAAACCAGGCCTTCCCCCCCGGCGACAATGGTGACGGGATAGGATTTCTCGGGCCATTATTGCCATTGATAGAAGAAGAGGCACTTTGGGATAAACTAAGATCGAAACCAATGGCTGGGCAGAGCTATCAAAACCTTTGGCATCAGGCATCGGAGACAGAGATCCCGTTGTTGCTGTGCGCTGCATCGGGTCCGGACGAGAAAATCGCTTCGTTAACAGGCTCAAATCAATACACGACGCATTATTACGGCGTGTGCGGGCCATCTGGTTCGGCAACCGATTTTGCTAGTTCGAAAACTTATAATTACCGCACGATTGCTTCCAACGTTTACGGCGACATTGGCTTGCAAGGCTTGTTTTCGCCCAAAAAAGACGGACGTTTTCGATCAAAACAGTTACGAGATGTGGTCGATGGCGTGTCCAACACGTTTGCGATTGGAGAAATCTCAGCATTCAATACCAGCGAAGATTTTCCAATTCCGCAACGATCGGCTTGGGCATTGGGTGTGAAGTACAATTCGTTCAAACAAGTGAATCAAATTTTTACCATTAAATCGACTGCTCAGTCGATCAATTCGGTGAGCAAAAATTTGAATCATGTACCGTTCGCAAGTAATCACCCTGGCGGTACGCATTTTGCTTTAGTTGATGGATCAACTCATTATATTGATCAGAATATTTCTCTCGATGTGTTAAAAATATATTCAAGCATCAATAGAAAAGAAAGTGAGATCGGTGACCCTCCATTTTAAAGTTTTAAACAGGTTTACTCGTGAAGGCTAAAAACAGTGTTCGATTCGTTTAAGACGGCAGGCTACATCATTTTTACAACCTCACGTGTATAATCGGACTTGTTCCGCTTTCCACCACCTTGAGCGGTTAGGCTGACTGAAAAGAGGCGATTGCTTAAATGGACTTTGAGCAAATGGAGATTTCATTTCGGCAACAGTTAATTGTTGCGATGAGTCAAACAAATTTAAACGATTGGCAATCGCCTCTCGACGTACCCAATTTGGATCGTCCACAAAGGCGTCCGGCTCATCTACCTGGTGATGGCAAGACGGCCGCTGTGCTTGCTTTGTTTTGTGGCCAAAGGAACTCCGGTAAACCTGACGGCCTGACGATCAAATCAGATATTTTAAAACCTGAGTTTTTGAAACCTGATCTTTTATTAACGCAGCGGACGATTAACCTGTCGAGTCATGCTGGGCAAATTAGTTTTCCCGGCGGCCGACTTGAGGCAGGCGAATCAACAGAGCAGGCAGCGCTCCGTGAAACAGAAGAAGAAATTGGCATTCAAGCGTCACAAATTGAGATATTTGGACAGTTGAAAAGTATCTACATCCCGCCAAGTGATTTTACAGTGACTCCCTATGTGGGTTTGATTCGTGGCTTACCAAAATTTAAACGCTGTCCGCGCGAGGTAGAACGAATCATTTGGGCCCCTTTGCATCATTTGCTGGACCCACAAGCTTTGACCTCAGGTACGGTTACACGCTCAAACGGCACCACCCACAAAGTGCCCTGTTACCTAATTGGATCTCACCAGATTTGGGGAGCAACCGCAATCATGGTCGGGGAATTGGTGGAACGTTTAAGACGCGCAAAGGAAGCGCTGACGGGATTGGCGAGTCAGAAAAAGTGAGGTCTTGAAGTGTTCTTTTTGTTTTTGCAGACGCTATTCGCCACGACTCCACACATCCGCTTCACCTTCGGTGTTGAATTCGACGAAGATAATGTTTGGGTTACAGCAGACGGGGCAATCTTCTACATATTCCTGAGATAAACCCTCTGAGAAATCAAGCGGAACGATGATTTCCTCTCCGCAAGAATTGCAGGTGTACCCAGCTTCCTCATGAATGGCGGTGTGGTTTTCAGAGGGTTCGCTTTCACTCTCTTCAAAAAAATAATCCACGGCATGCCTGTTTTCTAAAAATGTTTTTGAGTGCTGCAGTAACCGTTCATTCTTCAAGCTGAATAACTTTAGATTCTGATCGAGCTCCGTCAAAGGCATTGACGATTACGAGCGTGCCGGGTGAAATGTCAATTAGTCCAGTGATAGCGATTTCACCCTGATCGTTGCTGCGAGTGCCTCGAATAGGCCGCCCATTGGTGCTGTAAAAATGGATGTCAGCATTGGGAAGTACGCGCATTGCAGGAATTTTTGCAGTGGGCGTTCGTCCCGTGCGAGCCGCAGTGGTTTCTAAGTTTCCCCCGCCGCGAGGTGTTTCATCGGGAGAGTCAACCAGGTTTCGGATGCGGAGCTGGATCTCCGGATCTTGCTGGGAGGGGTCAAACTCCATCTCCAGAAAATTCCAGTAAAACGGGTCATGGCTGGCGTGTGGTTCCTGGTCTGGGTTCGCAAAATCTTTATGGTAGAGCGCGTGGACTTGGATTACCCGACCGTCGACGTCTTTCATTTGCTGGCCGAACCCCGGGATTAATGCTCGTCCCCCACTTCGTCCTATTGGCCCAAAACTGCATTCGATCAGTCCATGGTCAAGATTCTTCATAATGCATCCATTGTGGACATCACCATAGACCGAAACGACTCCATCTCGTTGCCCCAGCAATTCAATGACTCGATCAGAGCCGGCTTTCACCCAGCCCGCGTAGTCAGCGGTAACACGATCTCGTTGCGAAAATTTTTGAGGGTGGTTCTTACTTGCAGAGTCACCGTTTTTTGCGCCAGCCCAAATCGTATGCAACCCATTGATTCCCGTCAGGCAGATAAGCGGAGAAGAATCCGTTGTCAGCAGGGACTGTAACCATCCAAATTGCTCTTCCCCTAATAGACTACGAGTTGGATCGGTTCGATCGTAAAGGCTTTTGAATTCACTCCATCCCTGGTCATCCCAAATGTCGACATCTTGACTACTTCTCCAAAGTCGTGAATCGAGAATAACGAATGTAAAATCCCGGTTTGGCATCTTCCATGCCCGCCATTTTTTTGGATTTTCATAGGGGTCTACATGTTCGGCGCCAGTTGTCAAATGGTGCACGATTTGAAAATTTCGTCGCATGTAGGCTGGGTCTTGTCCAAGACCTTCCGTTTTCCGAATCAATATTTGTTCGGGACCTTTTACATCGTCCATGCCATAGTCGTGATCGCCCGGATTGATGACGTTCCAGTGGCGCATCATTTGCCATCGACTTGTTGGCCCGCAAATTGAGAGCGCTACAATTTTGTAGGCGTCATCGGTACTCGGCGGGTACATCAGTAATTCCATATACCAGACATCATCTTCCCAAACCATGATTTGAAAGTTGTAATCATCAAGGTGCTGGTAAGCTTCGACGGTTGGCTGGTCTCGGACGCCCCAAATATCTCGTTGCCCCGAAATAGTCCAGCCTTTGTCTTTGCGTTCTTGCAATCCAGAATTGATTGCATGGCAACTGAGGCCACATAATTTGTAGGGCGCCTTCAGTTGTGGTAGTCGACCAACATAGTTTCCCCCTCCGGGTACTTCTCCTACCAGTCCCATTCCTGGACCGCAGGAATCGGTCCCGACCCTTCCATCAGAAGTGACATTCTTGCCGTCTTTCCAAACAGTGTAATAGAGAGTTTTTTCAGAAGGGTTAACTGGTAGCGTTACATCAATCACTGCAGTGTTGCGGCGCCATTGGTTGTCGATAATTCGTCCTACACCGGCAACCTCTACTCGTTCCCATCCACCCTGGGGCACGGGTGAATCCGCAACTCGAATTTCGATTTTTTTACCATCTGATGCAAACATTCCTACAAACCGGACATGCCAATTTTCGCCTTTCAAAGCCAGCGTATCCCCTAATGGGTAACAGACGAGGCAATCAGCATGACCAATTTTTAGAGGTTTGTTTTGGTAGGGCTGAACTTTGAAACGAGTTACATCGAAGTCGATGAGCCCACGTGATAAAACCCCGACAAATCCTTCCGTTTTTTGAATTGGTAAAGAGTGAGTAAGTGACACCGTATTACTATTGGCGGAAAAAGTTACTCGGATTTGGCATTGATTGTCTTCCGATGGCTGGACGTGCACGATAAATCGACACCGGTCTCCCGGTTTCAATTGCATCGCATCAGTGGATTTCAGTATAGAATCGTTCGCCGCCGAAAGCCCGGCTTGGGAGAATTTTTTGGCGGTCTTGGCCGGCCCCATGATGACCAATTGCTGCTTGTCGTTCCAGCCAATGCGAATGAGTTGACCAAGCCGATTGTAGCTTTGAAACACAGACTTTGATCCAATTGCGATCCCCATCAAGCCGTAGCCATCCTGATGCATTTTCCAATCGGACTGATCTCCTTTTGGCACCGCAGGTCGATCAGCGTGGTAGGTGAATTCAGTTTCTAATTGATATTCCCCAGAGAGTTTCCACTGAGGGGCGTAAATGATTCCGCAATCTAAAGAGGGGTCGTAATCTGTTTTGTATTCAAAGCTGTGGGTTTCCGCGTGAAAAGGAAAACCTGTGCGACGAGCGCGATCTCCGTAATTTTGCAATCGTCGACGGAGGGCGCCATTTTCAATTTTCCAGAAACCGGGATTTAGCGTTTGCCATTGGTGTCCATGATAATTCGAGTTAGATCGGTCGAATAGAAACTCGGACTCCAAGCTTTGTGTCGAGTTGAGAGGTGGCGATGAAATTGGGTGCTGTGGAATTGCCGACGCAGCCAACGCCGCCCCAGTCGCTCCCGCTGCACCTTCCAAAAATGCCCGACGATCTAAATTTGTGGTAGCATCCCGGGCTGGCTTGGGTCGGTTAGGATTCATGGTGTTTACACCGTTGGTGATGAATAAATTTTATAGGCTTTCGACAGCTCCATTAGAGCAAACCCAGGTTGCCCCAAGCTTGCTTCGATTAAATCTATCATAACCGGCACGAATGCGTTGCGGTCGCCAAGCGTTGCGACCGGATCAGGGGGTTGCCAAAGTGTATGGAAATCTAATTTTATAATTCACGCGGATCTTTAACGGAGTGTATTTAAATGTGCTGCAGGGGTTCAAGGATCCAACTGAAACAAGATGCTTTTACAAACAAGGTATAACCATGAAATATTGTAAATTAACTATTTTGTATGTACCTTGTTGTTTCATTTTTGCATTATTCGGACAGGCTTGGGTGCCGGCAGTTTCTCAGGCGCAGGAGCCAGAATGGTATCCTTATGTGTTAGCACGAGGTAACGATCGTGCGGTAATTAAGAACACTCATATTAATGATCGCCCCTATCGCCCTCTTCATTTTTATGGAAATGCGGTCCGGCGTAGCCATTACCGCGGCAACCCGGCGCCAATGCCAAAAGACCTGGTTCGTGCTTCTACGGCAAGATTGCGGCGCCGTTAATAGGCGGTCAAAACGGCTAAAGTGCGAACAAGAATGGTGGGCTTTCCCTGCCGTTCTTTTTTGCAGGTTTCACCAGGGCAAGAAATGAAAATTGAACTGGAACTAGGAACCAATTTAAGGAATCTTTTAATCACGCGTCGCGCTCATAACTTATGAGAGTGGCTTTCTTATTGGTGCCAAAAACTACTTATCTTTGGTTTTTTTTAAATCAAAGCCTCTTTTGCTGTTTTTTGTTGGCGGTCAAGAACTCAGCGGTTTAAAAATGTTATAGCGAGTTGAGTGGGCGACTTTGATTTAAATAATTCGCGCAGTTCAACCATCAATTTTAAGGTAGACCATCGAGTATCCATTGTTCACGATTCCATCCTTCGACGATTTTGATTTGATATGAAAAAACTTTTCGCAATCCTCTTTGTTCTGTTTGCTGGAACGGCGTTGGCAGAGGAACAACCAAATATCTTATGGCTAACCTGCGAGGATAATAATATTAACTGGGTTGGGTGCTATGGAAATCCGTATGCGGATACACCTAACATCGATCGTCTCGCCAGCGAAGGGTTTCAGTACATGCATTGTTACGCCAATGCCCCGGTTTGTGCTCCAATGCGAAGTACTTGGATCACGGGTGTCCATGCACTTTCGATGGGAACACATCCGATGCGCAGTCGATATCCAATCCCTCATGAGACGATAAAATACTATCCTGACCTTTTAAAGAAGGCCGGTTATTTTGTCGGCAATGCCCGCAAGACAGATTACAACATTGGGGGCCGTAACGATCAAAGTCCGTGGGATACGAACAAGGTCGATTGGGAAGTTCTTAAAAGCAACCAACCATTTTTTATGGTGATTAACAGCACTAAATCGCATGAGTCAAAAGCCTTTGGCGATGTAAATAATACAACTCACGATCCGAATGATGTGCGACTTGCTAAATACCATCCAGACATTCCGGAGATCCGAAAAAATTACGCCCACTACCATGACCAGATGAAAAAGATGGACGCCGACATCGGAACGGCACTCGCCAATTTAGAGAAAAGCGGAATGGCGGATAATACGATCGTCATTCACAATTCGGACCATGGCGGTGTTTTGGCCCGTAGTAAGCGATTCTTATTTAACAGTGGAACGCATTGCCCTTTGATCATTCGTATTCCCGAAAAGTATAAGCACCTGCGACCCACTGACCCAGGAAGCAAGGTTGATGAAATCGTTAGCTTTGTAGATATGACAAAGACTTGGCTAAATATTTGCAGTGCGGAGACGCCAGATTACTTGCAAGGAAAAGTTTTTCTCGGTCCGGATGCCGAATCCCGTGAGTATCACGTGAGCTTCCGTGGTCGCATGGATGAGCGTTGTGACAATGTCAGAGCAATCCGCGATGAAAAACTGCTATACATCAGGAACTATATGCCCTATGCGCCCTGGGGGCAGAAGCTGAATTACCTTTGGCGTATGAAAGCAACGCAGGCCTGGGATCAATACCATCGAGAAGGGAAAACCAATGCTGTGACGGGGCGGTTTTTTGGAACCAAGCCGATGGAAGAGCTCTACGACACCACCGTTGACCCCGATAATGTCGTTAATTTGATTGATGATCCGAAGTATGCCAGCGACGTAAAGCGGTTAAGTAAAGCGTTGGATCAATGGCAGGTAGAAAAGTTCGATTCCGGCTTAATTCCGGAAAGTGAAGTTGTAAAACGGTCGGAAGATTGCGGAAAGACTATTTACGAAATGGTACGAGACCCTTCCTTGTACGATCTTCGTGCTTACCAAGCCGCTGCTGCGATTGCGCTGGGAAAGGATCCCAAAAACCTACCTGTGTTTTATGAAAGTCTAAATTCAGATGATTCTGGTGTCCGCTATTGGGCGGTCGTTGGTTGCTTTAATCTGCAGGAAAATAATTCTATCGATTTGGCTAAAATGAAATCCTGCTTAAATGATAAGTCGCATCACGTTCAGGCGATGGCCGCGTGGATTTTATATCGAGCGGGAGATCAAGAGTCTGCACAAGCGTGTTGGAACCGACTGCTTGCCGGTAGTTCGTACGCATCTCTCAAGGTGCTAAATATTATCGATTGGATCGGCGATGGCGCAGAACCTTATCTAGAGGCAATGAAAAAATGCGAGTTTAGTCATCAAGGTTATGTGCCCAATATGAAAGAAAATCTTGGCGTCGTTGTTTCAAAACCAAAAAAGAAACTTGCCCCGTAGATCGACATTCACTTATTGGGATTTTTCGACTTCGCTTACTTTCATGCTGCATTTCAATATGAAAAAAACACTTGTTTTCCTTTGTCTGTTGTTTGCGGTCCCGTGGAGTATCGAGGCGGTCGAGCGACCCAACGTACTGATCATCATGGCAGATGATTGCACATTTTCAGACTTACCCATGTACGGGGGTAAAAACGCAAAGACTCCAAACCTTGAAACACTCTCTAAAGAGAGCCTAGTATTTAATCGCGCGTATTTATCATCAGCGATGTGCCAACCATGTCGCGCAGAACTCTACACGGGACAATACCCAATGAGAAATGGCTGTGCGTGGAATCACTCAGCCAGTCGACCGAGTACAAAAAGTATACCGCACTATCTGCGGAAGTTAAATTACCGCGTGGGATTGGCCGGGAAAGTACACGTGCTTCCAAAGAATGCCTTTCCGTTTGAATCGATAGCCGGGTTTGATAGAAATTGTGTCCGGAATCCAACCTCGGCCCATGACTTAAGTGCAACAAAAGAATTTTTTTCCCGAGATACTGAACAGCCATTCTGTCTGGTCGTGGCCTTGGTGGAACCGCACGTACCATGGGTCATGGGAGACGCTTCGGTTTATCCGCCAGCGGACTTGGATCTCCCGCCAAATATTGCTGACACGCCGAGAACACGGGAAGATTTTGCGAAATATCTCGCCGAGATTAGTTATATGGACGGCCAGGTAGGCGAAATTCTCGAGGTGCTTGAGGATTCGGGCGAGGCGAATAATACGCTAGTTCTATTTACATCAGAACAAGGAGCGCAATTTCCCGGTTGCAAATGGACGAACTGGGATACGGGTGTCCATTCAGCGCTGATGGCTCGATGGCCAGGGAAAATCAGAGGAGGATTGCGTACCGATGCATTGGTGCAGTATGCAGATATTTTACCGACAATTCTGGAACTCTGCGGCGGCAATTGTCAGGGGAAGCCCTTTGATGGAACTAGTTTTTTATCAGTTCTTTTGCAGCCAGTCAGTCGGCATCGGGAATTTGTATTCGGAATGCACAACAATGTTCCGGAAGGGCCAGCTTATCCGATTCGCTCGGTATGCGATGGCGAGTTTCACTATATTCGCAATCTTTCGCCGGCCGAAACCTACATTGAAAAACATTTGATGGGAGTTAAAGGGGAGGGGGTTCTTAACAATCCGTACTGGGGCACTTGGATTTGGGATTCGACAACAAACGAACGAACCTACGGATTGGTAAAACGTTACATGCATCGTCCTGCAGAGCAGTTATACCGTTTGACCAGCGATGCCTATGAGATGAATAACCTTGCACTCGATCCAGAGTATAGGGCAACGGTCGAAAAAATGAGCGCAGAACTCGATCGTTGGATGCGAGATCAAGGTGATCCCGGGCTTGAGCAAGATACACGAACAAGTCATCAAGCGGCAAAAAAAGGTCAACATCGATTCATGCCTCCTGCAAAGACGGAATAGGGTCTGTCAAATAGGCGTTGAATAAAGTGTTGTTTCAAACACTCAGTAGTTCTTTGAGGAGCCCATGAAAACTAAACTCTCGTCCGTATTGTTGGCAGCTTATTTGCTGTACGGGGGCGCTCTCCTTGAAGGAGCTGTCGCACAGGAAGCGGATTCTCCATACAACGTCTTGTTTATTATTTCAGATGATCTGACTTCGACAGCCCTTTCGTGTTACGGAAATCCTCGCTGTCAAACGCCCAACATTGATGCCCTGGCTGATCGTGGAACACGCTTCACGCGGGCTTATTGTCAGGGGACTTACTGTGGTCCTTCGCGGGCATCATTTATGTCGGGCTACTATCCACATGCGACCGGAGTCCTTGGTTATGACAGCCCCCGGCCTAAGATTGGCGACCGAGCGACGTGGCCACAGCTTTTTAAAAATAACGGATATTACACTGCGCGAGTTAGTAAGCTCTATCATATGGGAGTTCCAGGCGGCATCGAAGTTGGTTTTGGTATCGAGGATCATTTGGGGTCAGATGGTTCCGATGATCCCGCTTCCTGGACGGAGCGGTTTAATTGTCCAGGGCCGGAATGGAAGGCCCCCGGAGATATTGAACTGCTTGAAGGGAATCCGGATGGTAAAAAGCCACCTAAAGGCGGCAATAATTTTATTGTTGTTGAAGCTGATGGAGGAGATGAAGTTCACTCAGACGGACTTGCCGCAAAGAAGGCAGTCGAACTTATCGAAGCCCATAAAGATGAACCTTTCTGGCTAGGTGTCGGGTTCGTTCGTCCGCACGTACCGTTTGTTGCTCCGCGCAGTTATTTTCCGCCTTTTCTTCCGTATTCGAATATCGAATTACCAGAAAAAATCGCGGGAGATCGAGATGATACGCCACGCGCAGGGGTTAATTACAAGACCAGTGAAAATATGAAAATGGATCTTCGGCGGCAAAAAAAAGCGGTGGGAGGATACCTTGCCTCGGTTGCCTTTATGGATGCTCAAGTTGGAAAAGTAATGGACGCACTCGACCGTGCCGGGTTACGCGACAAAACTATTGTGATTTTTACAAGTGATCACGGATACCATCTTGGGGAACATGATTTTTGGGCCAAAGTGAGCCTTCGCGAAGAATCGGCAGCGGTTCCTTTAATTATTTGTGTGCCGAATCAGCCGCCGGGAGTTTGCAATAGCCTTGTCGAACTTTTGGATCTTTATCCGACAGTTGCTGATCTTTGTGGGCTTGAGGTCCCGCAAAGACTGCAAGGTAAAAATATAAAATCGATGTTGAGTAATCCTGAGGCAACAGTGCGGGAATCTGCCTTCAGTGTCGCACCAATGCGCAAGGGATTTTTACTGCGAGAAGACAATTGGGCCTATATCCAATACGGTGAGGATGCAGCGAATGGCGTCGAGCTGTACGACATGAATTTAGATCCCAAGCAATATAATAATTTGGCGGGAAATCCAGATCAGGCGCAGTTAATCAGTCGCTTCAAAGCAAAAATGAAATTAAAAATGACGGAAGTCAGAACCAACGATCTACCAGCTTCAACAAAACCGACGAGGCGAAAAAAGTAACCTAAACAGTAGACTTTGATTCGACCCCTTATTATTT
The DNA here is from genome assembly GCA_938091115.1 of uncultured Pirellulaceae bacterium. Classification (GTDB taxonomy): domain Bacteria; phylum Planctomycetota; class Planctomycetia; order Pirellulales; family Pirellulaceae; genus Mariniblastus. The sequence continues at coordinate 29,604 of CALKNI010000034.1, forward strand.
GCAACGCAATCATGACTTGCGGAGGAGGAATCATGAGAAATTTTTTCGTTTTGATTAGTTTATATTTTTCCATTTGGACGCCGGGAGCATTGCTAAGTGAGGAGCCGCCAAATGTGGTTGTGTTTCTTACCGATGATCAGGGCTGGGGCGACCTGGGCTGCTATGGGCATCCGAGAATTCAAAGTCCTCATCTGGATCAGTTTGCTGCTGAAGGCTTGCGGTTAACCCAGTGCTATGCCGGCTGTAGCGTGTGCTCTCCCTCTCGGTCGGCTATTTTGACCGGTCGAACACCTTATCGAAATGGTGTTTGGCGGTGGATTCCGCCGGGAAGCCAGTACCACCTCCGAGCGAGTGAAATTACGATAGCGGAGCTACTAAAAGAACGAGGCTACGATACTTGCCACGTAGGAAAATGGCATTTGAACGGAAAATTCAATAGTGCCCAACAGCCTCAGCCAAATGATCACGGATACGACCATTGGCTGGCAACGCAAAACAATGCCGCACCGAACCACATGAACCCGGAAAATTTTGTCCGCAATGGAAATCCGATTGGCAAGGCTACCGGGCCGAGTTCCATGATTTGCGCGGAGGAGGCAATTGACTGGCTTGAGTCCCGAGAAAATTCAAGCCGCCCGTTTTTCCTGACCGTCTGGACCCACGAGCCTCATTTGCCAATCGAATCGGCAGAAAAGTACATGCGCCACTACGCGGATATTGAAGACGAAGGTATTCGGCAGCATCACGGTAACATTACTCAACTTGACGATGCGTTTGGGACTTTAATGGCAGGGCTGGATCGCATGGGGCATCGAAACGATACGCTCGTAATTTATACCTCGGACAATGGCCCTGAGGGAAAGGGTACGTCGGGAAGAACGCGAGGATCCACCGGAGGACTGCGTGGGCGGAAGCGAGCATCTCATGAGGGTGGAATTCGAGTGCCTGGAATTATTCGTTGGCCAGGCCATGTTACGGCGGGATCACAAAGTGGGATTCCGGTAATTGGCTCAGATATCTTTTCCACAATTTGCGCTATTGTAAAAATTCCGCTTCCTAAAGATCGAACAATTGACGGAGCAAGCATATTACCAGTTTTTGAAAATAAACCGGTCGTTCGAGAGCAACCGCTATATTGGCGAAATCATTTGGCACCAGAGAAATCACGTGTGGCGATGCGAGTTGGCGATTGGAAAATATTGGCATCGGAAAATTTAACTCAGTTTGAGTTGTATAATATCCGGGAGGATTGGCAAGAAACAGATGATTTACAATCGAAGCATCCTGTCAAATTTGAATCACTTAAAAAGCAACTAATCCAAATGGATGCTGCGGTATTAGCTGAGGGGCCGGACTGGTGGAAAGAAGATAAATCCCGTTCTCGGAAACCAACCAAGACTGCTAAACTACCTCCGGGCACGGACAACACGGGTCGATTTAAACAAGTCAAGGGTGTCAATGTGACTGCTTGTGATTTGGGATATCGATTGAAAGCTAACGGTGAAGGGCTGGCTCTGCAAAAGCTAGATTCACCCATTGTGGGTCGGGCCGTTTTGACCGCAACTTATCGAAGTAACCAAAAGCAAGGTAAGACGCGCAATGCGGCGATTGTATTCGGATCCGATTCCAGCAATCAGGAAACATTGAAAATTGGCACAGCCATCGGAATGGATCAACATGTAGCGTTCCGTGGTGGCTGGCAGAATGTCGGCGAACTTGCCAAGGTCGACGCCAATTTTGAGCCTCTGGATACATTTCATGTCCAGATTGAAATCGACTTAAATCGTCATTTGGCAATCGCCAAAATCAATGGCAAAACAGTGGAGGCAGCTTTGCCGCCGGCATGGAAAGAAATCTCTTGGGTAGGATTTTATGTGAAGGCGACAGAAACTGATTTCGCCGATTTCAAAATTGAATTGAAATGATCAATTCACAGCAATTCCAATGACACTACGATTCAATCAAAACGGTATCATCGTCTTCATACGGTGGGCTACAGCAGCAGAGTAATCGCAATACGACGTTGCCGTCATTTGTAATTTGATGGATTTGGCCGGGAGGTATCGAGACGGCATCGCCAGCGCCAACATTCTGCATCTGGCCTTCGATCGTCATGATTCCCTGACCATCGGTAATGTAATAGATTTCTTCTGCTTTGATGTGATAGTGTGGAATCGTTTGTCCACCGACTGGAACACGAGCCTCGGCGAGACTTTGATTGCGGATGGAAGAATTTCGATAAGAAAGCAATTCTCGAATTTCGGAGGAGTCCTTCGTGGTGAACGAAGGAACAACGTTAAGGTTTTTAACATCCACGGTTGAAGTCCTCAAATTGTATGAAGTGACTGATGAACTGAGTTATTATTTGTTGCTCGGCGATTGCCAAAGCCCAATGCGACCATTGCTTCCCGAAGCCCATCCGTGGTTTCCATTTGGTGAAAATTGTATTGAATGAAAACCCGTTTCGGAAATGCGTTGCCAAGTCTGGCCAAGGTCAAAAGAAATATCAGTTCCGCTAGGTCCTACGGTGATTGCACAGGGGGCGCCGCGGTGTTGAGCATGAGTTACGCAACTACGAAAACCAGAGGGAGGCTTTGCGTCTTGGGGAACTTTCCATGTCATTCCCCCATCCGAAGAAACAGCGTAATTGTGAGTTTTGTCATCGGCTAATGTATAGTTGCCACCAACGACTACTCCGCATTTCTGATTGAAGAAGCAAACTGAAAAAATTCCTGAAGAAGGGTCTCTTGGAATGGGCACGTTTGCCATTTTCCACTGTTTTCCGGCATCTCGAGAAATTGCGATACGGCTCGTTTCACTGGCTTCGCCCTTCAGGGCACTACCTAACGCAATAAAGATATTTGACCCAGACGTAGTGATCATGTTGGTCCCACTGGCGGCGAAGCCTGCCTCTCCAGGTCGAGTGGCGGGTGAGTTGTTTGCTGGTTTCCAAGACACACCTCCGTCGGAAGTGGTTAAGAGGAATATTTTTCCGTCAATTGGATCGCCCATAATGATTCCGTTTTCCTGATCTAAAAAAGAGAGTGCGTCAAGAAATACTTTCTCATCTTTGTTTTCATACACTCGTTGCCAGTCGCTCCCCCCGTTGGTGCTGCGGTAAATACAGGCAGGCGTTCCCGATGTAATGGCGACGATGGTTTGCGAGTCGATGGCGTGAATGTCTCGAAAATCAAGATTCTCTGCCCCCGGAACAATACAAATGTTCCAAGTTTTGCCCCCGTTAACAGAGCGGGCAATCGTTCCGCCGGTTCCACTAGCCCAAATGGTCGAATCCGAAAAAACGTGTAGCCCGCGAAGACTAGCCTTCGTGTCGAGTTGAATTACTTGCCAAGGATCAGCTATGCGATTTTCTCCATCTGCTCGTTCGTCGCCTTGTGCAAAACCGCAGAAAAAGCTCGAAATTGTGATTATCAAAAGTAATTTATCGACTGGTTTTGTTTTCATTTGAGTCCTTAGCTGATTTTTAAAGAGTTACATCAACTCCGCAACATCGACCTGCGAAAAAACGAGTGAACCAGGTTTGTATTATACATTCTCAATTTTTATACAAGCATGCGGCGGTTCTACAAGCCAAACAACATGATCTGAGATATGATTAGTGATTAGAAGCAGGATTGATTTGGGATAGAAGTTACTGGGTTGCAAATTGAAATGCATGAAAATGGAAGTACCGATTTACACCACACAATCGCTGGAAAACTGGAATGATCAAGCCTAATTTAACTTATCAGATTTGCCTTGGCGTTATCTTCTTTCTCAATTTAGTGTCGCACATTGGATTTGGACAGGATCAGGCAAAGATTAGTTTTGCAGATCAGGTAAGGCCTGTTTTTAAAAAGCACTGTTATTCCTGCCATGGACCTGCGACTCAAGAGAGTGAATATCGGTTAGATGTCAAAAGTGCCGCGATGGGTATTGGTGATCGCGGTGATCAGCCAATCGAAGTAGGCGATCGAAAACACAGCCCATTGTTCACGTTGGTCAGCGGTGCGGTGGACGGTGAGCGAATGCCTCCCGCGGGTTCTGGCAAATCTCTTAGTCAGAAAGAGATTGAGATTATTGGCCAATGGATAGACGAAGGTGCAAGTTGGCCGGACGAATTTGCGAATGAATCAGCAATCGGTTCAGGCCGGCAACCAATAGAAACCGATCACTGGTCATTTCAGTCGGCAGTCGATCACATTCCTCCGAAGGTCCAGTGGCCGTTGTCGGTGAATTTTCCCATTCGGGGGCCGATAGATCAGTTTGTTAGCCGGAAGCTTCAAGAAAACAGGCTTCGTCCATCATCACCGACTGATCGCACTACGCTAATTCGTCGGTTGTATCTAAATATGCTCGGTCTTTATCCAACGCCTGAACAGGTTCAGACATTTGTTGCCGATCAATCCAAAGATGCGTATGCGAACTTAATCGAAAGAGTTTTAGCAAGTCCTCATTACGGTGAACGTTGGGCGCGTCATTGGCTGGACGTTGTCCGTTTTGGTGAATCAACAGGCTACGAAGTAAATCGAGATCGGGCGAATGCTTATTATTATCGTGACTATGTGATTGACTCATTTAACAACGACAAGTCCTATCAGGATTTTATTCTTGAACAACTCGCTGGGGATGCCGTCGGAGTGGATGTTGGAACCGGTTTTCTCGTAGGAGGTGCCTATGATATTGTAAAAAGCCCGGACAAAAACTTGACGCTCATGCAGCGGGAAGATGAATTAGCTGATTATGTAAACACTACCAGCACGACGTTTTTAGGTTTAACAGTTGGATGCGCGCGATGTCACAATCATAAATTTGATCCCATTCTGCAATCGGATTACTACTCTCTTCAAGCGGTGTTTGCCGGAGTTCAACACGGGGAGCGAAGGCTCAAAGAACATTTGGATCCGTCTGTTCGAATTGCAATGGATACGCTCGAAAAGGAGCGGATAACTTATCAGAAGAACATCGCCGATTTGAAAAAAAAGCTTCTCCCACTCGACGCTGCTGGAATTGATTTGCCTGCGGTTAACGCCAAAAAGAATGTCGATAATTTTCTACCCACGAAAGCAAAATATATTCGATTTGAAATTTTTCGAACGAACGGTGCAGAGCCTTGTATCGATGAACTGGAAGTGTTCTCGCATCAGGATCACAAAAATATTGCCTTGGCCTCGAACGGGTGCAAAGTGCGGTCATCCGGTGATTACCAGAACAATCCAAAACATCAATTGAAACATCTTAACGACGGTAAGTATGGAAATGATTTCAGTTGGATATCCAATCAGAAGGGAGCGGGTTGGGTAGAAATTGAATTGCCAAATTTGACAACCATTGATCAAGTCGTCTGGGGGCGAGAGAGGAATGGTGCTTACGCTGACCGTTTACCTGTCGGTTACATCATTGAGGTTTCCGCCGATGGGAAAAACTATCAGCGAGTTTCCGGTTCGTCGAGACGGCCATCGAATGTAGCGGGTTCATCTATGTTAGATCTGGATGCGATTCGACTCTTTTCTCAGGCCGATGCTGCGAAAGCGAAAGAATTGTTGACACTGTTGGAACAAACAGAATCCAGGCTTACCAAATTGACTCAGTCGATCCCGACTGCCTATGTGGGTAAATTTTCTCAACCGCCGGTCATCAAACGTCTGTACCGTGGTGATCCGCTTTCTCCCCGAGAGGAAGTTTATCCAGACGCTTTGGCGGTTATGGGGACATTGGGAATGACTTCCGACGAACCCGAGCAAGGTCGGCGACTCAAGTTAGCGAAATGGATCGCTTCTGAGGATAATCCGTTAACCGCCCGGGTGATGGTTAATCGAGTGTGGCATTATCACTTTGGTCGAGGATTAGTCGCAACGCCCAGTGATTTGGGAAAAAATGGAGCTGCTCCCAGTCACCCAGAGCTTCTGGATTGGTTAGCAATTCGATTTATTGAAAACGACTGGTCGCTAAAATGGCTTCACCGCGAAATTTTATTATCAAGCACTTTTCAGCAGTCCAGCCAACCCCAACCGGAGGCACTTGCCAAAGATGCTGATTGCAAACTGTTGTGGCGCTTTCCATTGAAACGGCTTGAAGCCGAAGCGATTCGAGATTGTATATTGCAGCTGACGGGAAAATTAAACCTCCAGGCGGGGGGGCCGGGGTTTTTACTGTTCAAGATCGATCGTGAAAACGTCCATCATTATTTTCCTTTAGAGAATTTTGGTCCTGAGCATTTCAGGCGGATGATTTACATGACCAAAATTCGTCAAGAACAAGATGAAGTGTTCGGTGTATTTGATTGCCCAGACGGAGGGCAGACCATTCCGAATCGAAACCAGTCGACAACGGCGTTGCAGTCGCTAAACATGCTCAATAGCAAATTCATGATAGAGCAAGCTAAATTTTTATCCGAACGTTTGCGACGCGAAGCAGAAAGCAGTGTGGACGAACAGATTAACCATGCCTTTGACTTAGCTTTTGCAAGAAACCCTACTGCAGCAGAGCTGGAAGATGCAAAAGCATTGATACAGGAATTTGGCTTGGCATCTTTTTGCCGCGCAATCTTAAATTCAAATGAGTTTTTATTTATAAGGTAAGCTGTGAGACCCAAATTAATACCGTCCCACTTGTTAAACCGCCGTTCGTTTCTAGCCAACACGATGACTGGCTTAAGCGGCATTGCGTTAACCCAACTGCTCGCTTCTGAACAATTACTTGCGAAGGTTGATGATAAAAAATCTCCGATTCGTCCGGCTATTTTGCCGGAACAACCGTCGCTGGCACGGAAACCACATTTTCCTGCTGCCGCCAAAAATGTGATCATGATTTTTTGTGCCGGTGCGTGTAGCCAAATAGATACCTTTGATTACAAGCCCGAATTGATACGCATGCACGGTCAGGCGATGCCGGGAGAAAAAGTTGTCACGTTTCAGGGAGGGCAGGGGAGTTTGCAAAAAAGTCCGTGGGAGTTTAAACCTCGCGGCGAAAGCGGCAAGATGGTTTCGACGTTAGTCGATAACATAGGTGAGATGGCAGACGATATTTGTTTTCTTCACTCGTTGACAGGAAAAACAAATACCCATGGTCCGGGTGAAAATTTTATGTCCACCGGTTTCACGCTTGATGGTTTCCCTAGCATTGGCGCCTGGGCGACCTATGCCCTTGGGAGTGAAAATAATGAACTGCCAGCATTTGTCGCGATTCCGGATCCGCGCGGCACGCCTCAGTCCAGTGTCAACAATTGGGGGCCCGGTTTTTTGCCCGCTGTATTTCAGGGTACTGATTTTAACGCGGCCAATCCAATTCGAAATCTTGCTCGTCCGGGTGGAATCTCTAATCGCGAAGATGTTGCGACCCGCGCCTTTTTGAAGCGTTTGAATGAGCGGCATTTAATCCAATTTCCAGGAGACACTGAATTAGCGGCTCGGATTGCGAGTTACGAATTAGCGGCAAAAATGCAATTGAGTGTTCCAGAGATTAGCGATTTATCGACCGAGCCTGAACATGTTTTATCTCTGTATGGTGCGAACGATTCAACCAATGAACTGAAATCCAGTTTTGCAAAAAATTGTATTTTGGCGCGGCGTTTGGTTGAAAAAGGTGTTCGCTTTGTACAGTTGTTTAACGGTGCTTACCAAACCGGTGGTGAGGGAACCAGTAACTGGGACGGCCATAAATTTCTCGAGAAACAATATGCTGTTCACGGCCAGATACTCGATCAACCTGTCGCTGGGCTTCTTAAAGATCTAAAGCAAAGAGGTTTGCTTGAAGATACTTTAGTCGTCTGGTGTACCGAATTTGGTCGAATGCCGACCTTTCAAGCGGGAGCCAGCGGCCGAGATCACAATCCATCAGGCTTCACTGCCTGGTTAGCCGGTGCGGGAGTCAAAAAAGGTTTCAGTTTTGGTGCGACTGATGAGTTTAGTTACAAAGCGGTGGAAGATGTCGTTTCTGTTTATGATTTCCATGCCACAATACTCCACCTCTTGGGTCTCGATCATGAGCGGTTGAGTTTTTATCACGATGGAATTGAACGCAGGCTGACCGACGTGCACGGCAACGTTATCAAGCAGATTTTGAACCGTGTCTGAGATAAAAGTTATAATTTAAACGACACTAGCTCTTATTTTCAAGCGCTACTTGCTTGGAATCTGCCGCAGTGTGGCGACCAAATAGTCCCAGTATTTTTTTACACTTGCAATCTCACACTTTTCGTCGGGAGAATGTGGATTCTTAATCGTTGGTCCAAATGAGATCATATCCAATCCTGGATACACGCTTCCGATAATTCCACATTCAAGTCCGGCATGAACTGCATTGACAGTTGGTTCAACGCCGAACAGATCCGAATAAATTTGAGTCATTTGGCGGAGAATTTCTGAATCGGCGTTGGGCTTCCAGCCCGGATAGCCACCGGTATGCTCGACATCGGCAGCGGCAAGTTGGAATGCTGATTCGATCGTCCTCGCAAGGTCATCGCGTGCGGTTTCGACACTGCTTCGCGTTAGAAACTGAACTAGCACCGTACCTGACTCAATCAGCACCCTGGCAAGACTGGTTGATGTTTCAACAAGCCCAGGCATTTCGTCACTCATTCGGGCAACGCCACAGGGGGCGGCATAGATTGCCCGAATTAGATTTTCCTGTGAGTTTGAGTCCATTACCGTTTCCACCGGGGAAGCTGGTTCGATCGACGCCATTAGGTCAGGTTCGGTTCGAATGAGCTCGGTTTGAATGACCCCGATCGTTTCTGCAATGTGTTGCTTGAAATGATCGACTTGATCTGAATCGACGACGACAATTGCAAAAGACTCACGAGGAATAGCGTTTCTTAAACTGCCACCGTTGAGAGAGGCGATTCTCAGTCCAAAATTCTTTGAGCCTTCCCAGAGAAGCCGGTTCATGATTTTATTGGCATTTCCGCGGCCGAGATGAATTTCACATCCAGAATGACCACCACGCAAACCTTTGACCGAAACTTTGAACGCGGCTCCTTCACCGGCGGGAATTTGTTCGTAGTCCGTTTTGATGTTTGTGTCGATTCCACCGGCGCATCCGATGCACAATTCTCCCTCGTCTTCGGTGTCGGTATTCAAGAGTATGGAGCCAGTCAGGATTCCAGGTTGGAGTTTAAAGGCACCAGTCATTCCGGTTTCTTCATCGATTGTAAATAGTGCTTCGACTTGTCCGTGTTCGATATCGGTTGCAGACAGAACCGCCATAATCGAAGCGACTCCCATCCCATTGTCTGCACCGAGAGTGGTTCCTTCTGCAGTTAGCCATCCATCCTCTGTGATGACAGATCGAATTCCCTCGGTTTCGAAATCGAAAACGGTTTCGGCATTCTTTTGATGAACCATGTCGAGATGCCCCTGAAGAATCACACCTTGGCGATCTTCCATTCCGGGAGTTGCAGGCTTGCGAATAATCACATTACCAATTTCATCTACGATGGTCTCAAGGTTTAAACCCTCTCCGAACTGTTTCATGAATTCGATGACGCGCCCCTCTTTTTTCGAGGGTCTTGGGACGGCGTTTAGTTCTTCGAAGTGAGTCCAGACAGCATTAGGTTGGAGGCGGGTTGCGGCTTCGTTCATGATTTAGTGCTACGAATATTGGACAGTGGACATTTCAAGTTATTGTAGGAATTCGAGGTTTGAATACTACTACTTTGAACGCTTTTGGAGTGATTGGAGGATGTTTTAATTTTGCTCGATCTTGTTTTTGATTTAAATCGTGTTGCCGGTCGACGTTTTTCAATGAGTCGTTTAGGCTGAGCATCGATTTTTGAGGAATTTTCACCGCGTGATTTAATTCTCCAGTTCTATGATTTACCTGATATTACAAATTCTATTTGCTTCGGCATTTACGCTATTTATAAAATGGGCGCAAATTCGAAGACAGGAAAATGTTATTGCGATTGGGGCAATCAACTATATTGTTGCCGCAGTTTCAATCATTCCCGTGTTTGTTTTTTCAAATTGTTCACCTGTTTCCTTTGGTGCTCTTTGGACGGGTGGCTCAATGGGCGCCGTTTATTTCATAGCTTTCTTTTTTGCGATTTACTCAATCCGTAAAGTGGGGGCGTCGACGACGACTGTCGTCAGTGTTCTCTCGATTTTGATGCCAATTGGGTTTGCCGCCTTTATTTGGCGAGAAAAACCAGACCTGGTTCAGTCCATTGGTATTGGAATGGCGCTGTTGGCATTGACGTTAATTGGTGCTCAAAAGAACCCTCATCCAAGCGATTTTGAAACAAAGTCTCGTTGGATGGTGCCGTTAGTCTTATTTTCGTTTTTTCTTCTGTGTGGTTTCAGTCGCCTTTCGCAAGAGGCTTTCAAGCACGTTAGCTCTCCTGAGCATCGTCCAACCTTTATTTTGGCTGCGTTTACAATCGCAGCGATTCCATCCCTAATTGTGTTGATTTACGGGAGGCGTATGCCAACGTCCATGGAGTGGCTCATTGGGTTTTTGATGGGAATTTCTAATAATTTACAAACCTATTTTGTGTTATTGGCGCTCAATGAATTTGAGGGTTTTATCGTTTTCCCCGTCACCAGCGCAGGAGGAATTGTTTTGACAACACTCGTTGCAACGAGTTTGTTAAAAGAACAGCTAAATAAACGCACGTACGTTGGAATCGCGATCGCAGTTGTGTCGCTATTCCTTTTGTATTGGATGCCTTAGAGCAAGCGCTACAGTGATTTGGTGCGACCACCATCAACTGGCAAGTTGACGCCGTTGATGTAAGACGCCAAGTCGGACGCCAGAAATGCGATGGCGGCAGCGACTTCACGAGGTTCAGCAAAACGCTTTGCTGGGACAGAATTCTTCATGGCTTCGCTGATAGTATCGATTGACTTGCCAGTTTTTTCGGCCTTGTTAACGATGATAGAGCTCAGGCGTTCGGTAGCTGTTGCCCCGGGAAGAACATTGTTGACTGTAATGCCGAAGGAGCCGAGTTCGTTGGCCAGCGTTTTTGACCAACTGGCAACCGCTCCTCGGATGGTGTTAGAGACTCCCAATCCATCAAGGGGTTGTTTTACAGACGTTGAAATTACGTTAATGATTCGCCCAAAGCCTGCCGCCTTCATCCCAGGCACAACGGCTTGGGCGAGCAAATGATTGCATTTAAGATGCTGAGTAAATGCACTTTCAAATTCATCCAACGATGCTTCAAAGATATCGCCTCCAGGCGGTCCGCCGGTATTGTTGACCAAAATGTGGAAGGCTGTTGAGCTGTTCAGTCGATTATGGACCGTTTTTGCAAGTGCGTCTGGGCTTTGAAAGTCAGCAACCAAAAACTGGTGAGTCTGGTCATCCAAATTGGGTAATTCTTCTTTTACTTGCATTAACCGCTGTTCGTTTCGGGCAACGAGGGTTACATTCGCGCCACATTGAGCCAGAGCAAGAGCCGCTGCCTTCCCAATTCCCTGAGTGCTGCCGCAGACGAGTGCATTCTTGTTTTTCAAGTCGATTTGCATTCAGATTCCTTTTTATTGGTATATTTCATTGTACTGCATTTTCTGATTCGCGTTCGAAACGAAAGATAATCTGTAACCCCAATGGATCGTAAACTTCGTATTAACGGGCATTCGCATCTGCTTCCTTATCCGGAAGAAATCCCACAATTCTTAAAAGATAATGAAATCTTTTGGGTCGATCAGGATAAGAAGTACATGTTGCAAAAAGGCTGGAAGCGACCGGTAACGGATTCTAGTTTTTTTCTCGATGAAAAATTAGAGTGGATGGAACGTTATAAAATTGACCACGCAGTCGTCCTGAATCTATCGCAGTTGTACGGTAATGGCTTGCGCTTGGAAACCATGAAGAAAGCGTTGCGGTTTCAGAATGATTTCAATGCGAGAATACAGCGAGAGAACCCATCTAAATTTACTTGCGGGTTTGTCGTTCATCCTGGATATGTCAATGGAGCATTGTGGGAAATACAACGGTGTGTTGAAGAGCTTGGGTTGCGGCTACTTTGTTTGCCGACCCACTACATGGATACGATAGGTTCGTGGCAGTGCATTTTTGATGAAGAAAATGAAAAAATATTTGAATTATGCAGTCGGTATAATTTAGCAGTGGAAGTCCATCCTTATGATGGAGAGAAATTTGTAAAGCTTGAAAATCGTGCTTGGCGATTTCATTTAATTTGGATGTTAGCCCAGTGTGCGGATGCCTATCATTTTTTAACGTTAAACGGATACCAGGATAAGTTTCCGGATATGCGCGTTTGTTTCGCTCACGGTGGACAACTTGCTCAAATCAACTTGGGTCGGAGGATTCAAGGGTTTGATGGCCGGCCAGATTTATTTGAAGGAATGCAGCATCCACGCAAAGCGGTCGGTCATAAAAATATCTTTTTCGATACCTTAGTTCACGATACCGGCTCGCTAAAACTCTTAATTGAGAATCAAGGCACCAATCAAGTAATTTTAGGACTCGACGATCCCTATCCGCTTGGAGAAATGGAGTCAGAGCCTCAATCTTCCTACCCTGGCAAGATACTCGATCTCGCTATTGAGAGAGAAATTATTAACGAATCGGAGTATGACTCCATTTGGTCTCAAAATGTTATTCAGTGGCTGTGTGGCGACGACCAATCTGAAAAAAAGCGACTCATCGACCGAATTTTGTCTGTTTGATTGATAAGCCCAATCTTAATTATTTTTCTGTTGGCCGCTCTGTAGCTTGCCTGCGTTTGATTTTTGCCAGAAAATCAACTGTCGTGATAGGAGCGAGTGAACGATGAAACGATCCAGTAATTCAGTTTCAAGAACAGTCGCCAGCGATTCAGATGGCGATTCTGAGTTAAGGCTTCCGGGGAAGCTTGCGGAGCGTTCAGGTGCTAAACGATACGCGCGTTATAAATCGGTGATCGATTGCATTTGTCGACGCGATCGTTTTTTACTCTCCGAGATTAAAACATCGTGTTATCCTGAGCAACCCGGATTCGTGACACGGCTCGTCAACGACCTAGTGAATACCGGGTGGGTGATTCGAGAAACAGAGGGCGGTAAAAATTACCACTGGAATCCAAGTAGAACTTTTTCGGCTACCCGTTGGATAGATGAAAAAATATTTGGCTCGCAAATTAAAGTATCGCCATTGGCAGGTCGACCACGTGAACGCTTGCTCGATCTGGGCGCTGAGCTGCTGTCGAATTCAGAGTTGCTCGCCATTCTTATTCGTAGCGGTCGACCTGGAGAATCAGCGGTGACTGCAGGACAAAAAATTGCGAAGGAGTTCGAAGGCCGATTGGAAGCCTTGTCCGGCGCCGGCCGTGGCGAGCTAAAGTCAATCAGCTGTGCTGTTGAAAAGACCGCCTATTGTCAGGTCATGGCTGGTATCGAGTTGGGTCGACGGGTCGCTGCACTTTCGGATGAGAAAATATCGGTCCGAATCAACTCGAGCTCCGAAGCGATCGCTTTTTGTGAGCGTTTCTTTCAACGCCTGGTTATCGACCGAAAACAGGAAGAGTTTCATATTATCACTTTAGATACAAAAAATCAGATAATTGACACTCATCAAATTACCGTGGGAACACTCGATGCGAGCCTTGTACATCCGCGGGAAGTTTTTCGCGCTGCTATCAAAGATGCGGCTTCGTCAATTATTTTGGTTCACAATCATCCCTCAGGCGATCCAACCCCTAGCAAACAAGACCTGACAGTTACGCGTCGAATAACCGAATCGGGGGAATTGATTGGGGTCGAAGTTCTCGACCATATTGTTCTTGGCAAAAACGGATCGATAAGTATTCAAGAGGTCACTTAATCGACTTTGCCGAACAAGAAATACCTTGCGCAACGGCAATTAATTTTCAAACGCGATGCAAATATTCTTTGGCTCGGTAAAAAATCGCAGTGCTTCAAGACCGCCTTCTCGTCCGACGCCGGAGTTTTTCATTCCTCCAAAAGGAGTACGCAGATCACGCATCAACCAAGTGTTAATCCAGATAACACCGCATTCAATTTTCTTCGAAAGCCTCATTGTGCGATCTAAATCCTTCGTCCAGATGGTCGCCGATAGGCCATACTTCACATCGTTTGCCATCGCAATTACTTCTTCTTCATTATCGAATGGCATGAGAGTGACCACTGGGCCAAATATTTCTTCCTGATTTAATCGACATTGGTTGTGTTGAACTTCGATCACAGTGGGTTCGATGTAAAAGCCTTGCGCGTGTCCCTCGACCGTCGCCGGTTTGCCCCCGCAGAGGATGGCAGCTTCGGTTGGTTCGATCTCGTCAAAATAAGAGAGAACTTTTCGATAATGGTCTCCTGATACCATCGCCCCAATTGTCGTTTCCGTTTTGGACGGATGGCCCACGGTGAGTTGGCTTGCGCGGGCAACAAGATCGGCTTTAAATTTCTCGTAGACACTGGACTCTACAAAGATGCGAGATCCACACAGACAAATTTGTCCCTGATTTGCAAACGAAGAATGAATCGTTGTTTCTAAAGCGCGTTCGTAATTGCAATCGGCAAAGATGATGTTAGGGTTTTTACCACCTAGTTCGAGTGAGAGTTTTTTGAATTTTGGAGCGACAACTCGGGCAACGTGTTCACCAGTTGCTGTGCCCCCTGTAAACGAAATTGCTTTAATTTTTTCATGTTCAAGTATTGCTTGTCCTGCTCCGGTTCCTGCCCCCTGAACAATATTAAGTACGCCCACCGGGAGACCTGCCCGATTGCATAAATCCCCAAGCATTGAAGCGGTTCGGGGAGTTAATTCACTCGGTTTGGCGATCACGCAGTTGCCGGCAGCCAATGCGGGAGCAATTTTCCAAGTGAATAAATAGAGAGGTAGATTCCAGGGAGAAATGCAACCTACCACGCCGAGAGGCTGTCGCAATGTAAAGTTGATCGCATTTTGCCCCACGCTCTCATGGGATTCACTCGAAAATTGAGTGATCGCGTTTGCGAAAAAATGGAAATTACTTGCTGCTCGAGGAATTTCGATGGTGCGTGCTCTATCAATCGGTTTACCACTATCTTCGCTTTCGATGATGGCAAGCGATTCAAGATTTTTCTCAATTAAATCACCAATCTTGGTCAAGATTCGAGACCGTTGTTCTAGCGTTGATTCGCTCCAATTCGATTGTGCATTCGAAGCCGCAATGACTGCGTTTTCTACATCTTGTTCAGTTGAGTTGGCAATTCTGCCAAGCAGAGTGCCGTCAGCCGGGTTGATGTTCTCGAGCCAGTCGTCACCGACAGGATCGCAATACTTGCCGTTAATAAAATTAAGGGTGGTTGAAGAATTTACTCGGTTCATCGAAACGCCATTGAAAATTAGTTTTGAGGGCAGTAGGCCATGGCTTTGATTTCAATTTTTAAATCTGGGTGAGGCAGTTGGTTCGCTGCAATGGTTGTCCTTGCGGGCCCAGAGGAGGCGGTAAAAAACTCTCCATAGACCTCGTTATACCCCGGGAAGTCATCCATGTTGACGAGAAAGGTTGTCAGGTCGACAACATCTTCCAGTGTAGCGCCAATTTCTGCCAGATAGTCTTGAATGTTTTCTAACACCGCGCGGGTTTGTTTGCGAATGTCGTATGTCTTTTCACCGTCGACGACCTCCATTCCTTCGATGGAGTTGTCTTTGCGACGAGAGCTGGTACCGGAAAGAAATACAAAATCCCCGGCACGCTTAAGGTGCGGATATGCTCCCAATGGCTTCGCTTTCCCTTCGAATGTTTTAGTGTTTTTCATAGAACGAGCTTGATCATCAAGATTGGATAGGTTGAGATTGATTTCGGTAAGACTGGGGCAGTTAACAGAGTTTTGTAAAGGTGGTTCAAATAATCGAAGTCGCTAAAGGGTAACTTCCCCAAAGGGACTAACTGAGAAGAGCCTTGAAATACGATTGGCTCTGCGCGCCATCAGTTTTAAACAATTCCCACTCTAATTGTAGCATTAGAAGACAAGTTCTAGCGAGTCGGCGGGTGAGCAAGAGAGGTGCGTGCTTGAATTTGTATCACTCAGGTATTGTCCAGAGGATGTTTGTGGAACGGTCGCGCGTTAAGTGATCAGCCAGCTTAGTAAATGCTTGGTGACGGAAATGCCGGGTAGTTGGTTGAAGCAGCCGGCCGGTTGAAAACCAGGCCGGTGGTTACACCATGAGGGCTACTTCGATTCTTTTTTAGGCTCAGCCTTTGGTTCCATCAGTTCCAGGCCAAACTTTTTGCCTTTATCGACACCGGGCACCCCGTAAGCCATCCATTCTGGTTCGGGAGCATCCATCAGATAGAAATCAAAGAATTGTTGCATTCGAATAGCAAAGTCTTTTCGGTTGGCATCGCTCATGACCCAGTGCGGATCGCCATTGTAGTTGAGCAACCAAGCGGGTTGTTCAAGGCGTCGCAAAGCAACAAACAGTTCGATCCCTTGATACCATGGAACTGCTCCATCTTTGTCGTTGTGTAAAATCAGCAGAGGCGTATTGATTTTGTCGGCAAAGAAAACGGGCGAGTTGGCGATGTATTTATCACGAGCCGACCAGAGATCAGCTCCAATTCGGGACTGGGTTCGTTCGTATTGAAACATACGACTCATTCCGCTTGACCAACGAATCCCGCCGTAAGCACTGGTCATATTGCTAACCGGTGCTCCTGATTCTGCACAGGCAAACATGTCCGTCTGCGTGACCAGATAAGCGGTTTGGTAGCCGCCCCAACTATGTCCCTGCATGCCAATTTTTTTAGGATTAATAAACCCTTGTTTAACAATCGACTTCACACCAGGAAGTATCGCGTTAGCGGCGCTAGGCCCTGGTTCACCAGTTTTGTAAGGGATATCTGGAATAAAAACGACATAGCCACGACTAACATAAAAGCTGTGGTTGATGATTGAGCGGCCAGCAGCGGGTGTGTAATACGCATGAAGATTGTCGGAGTTTCGCTCGTAGAAATAAACCATCATCGGATACTTCTTTTGTGAATCGAATCCATCAGGTTTGATCAGAATACCATCAAGCGGTTGCCCGTCAGTAGCATTCCAATGAACTAGCTCGGCAGAGCCCCAGCGATAATTTTTCTGTTGTGGATTGATGTCGCTGATCCGATAGATTTTTTTGAATGCAGTTGTACTAGACCACAAATCCGGGCAACGTCGAAATGTACTGCGACTAAAAATCACATCATCCGTGTTTTTAGATTTGCTCAATCCGGAAACGCGCTCATCGAGCATCATAAGTCGCTTCAATTTTGGACTGGCCAATTCTCCGCTGGTTTTCGCTTTGTCATTAGAAGGTTCGCTAAGTGTTAATTGATAAAAGCCGCTGGCTTTGGTTTCGTCATCAAATGCCGAAAGGAGTATGGGCTGGTTCGTCGAGATCGAACGAAGCTCCCGATCGAGTCGCTGGTAGCGAAAACGGATTTTTTCTTCTCGTCCAAGGTTGTTGGTAACACACACTGGCGAATCTTGGCCGGTCGGGTCAACCAGCCAGATGTCGTAACGATCATAAATAAACAACCCCTCATCATTTTCCAACCAACCGGCTGAGCCATACGCGCGGGCTAGCGAGGGAGTGTCGTGCAATTCGTTTTGAAGCGGGTGGGGAATACCCTTGCTAATCTCAACCGGGTTCCGATTTTTTCCAGTTGAGATGGAATACCATTTTCGAACTTCAGCGTCGAACCAAGTTACAAACTTTCCATCAGGCGAAAGCGTCCCACTGAACTTACTTTTTTCAATGACGGTTTCGACAAAACCAGAATCCAAATTAATCAAATAGGTATCCTGAAAACCAGGTATATCCCAAGAAAGCATTTTCCGATAAGGCATATTAGACGATCCCACTGCCAAGCGAGACGGAGACCTCGGGTCGATACGAACATCGGGAACTTTGCGAGTCGCCAGTTGAATTAGATTTTTTGATTTAATATTGTAAACAGCGCGGTAGTTTCGCCGACGTTCGCGTTCGGCTTGAATTAGTTGTTGGGGTTGCAAAAGTGGGTCTTGCCAGTGCCATACGTCAAGTTTTGCTTTAGCTGGTTCCGGTTTAGCAGAATCACCAACTTTGGATTTTGTCAGTCCTTTCCGCTCTTTCAAAACAGCCTCTGGAATCGGGGCCGTATCAAAAAATAATCGTTGTCCATTTTCACTGAACGTAGGATTGGTACCCGAAGAAACCCACCATCCAACTGGAAGGCCAATGCTAGACTCTGTCGCAACTTTGATAGCTGTTTTTTGACCTGACTTCCAATGAAACAAAGCCCAGCGAGGGGTCTTTGATTTGTAGTCATCACGGTTAGAAAGGAAGGCGATTTGGTTTCCGGAGTCACTAAAAACGAGTTGTTTGTACTCTCCTTGCCCCTGAAGCAAAATCTGAGATTCAAGCGATTTTAGATTGACAAGAAATAACCCATCGACAACTGGATTTATTTTGTTGCTGTTTTTCTCGGTTTTCGGTTGCGGGGGCTTCGATGAGCCGGCTGGTTCAACCGACGTGGAGTACGCTAACATCGTCCCTTTTTTATCGAACCGAAACTGCACGACATCAGGATAAGTTTGTTGGGTGCCGGTTCGCAGATCATGAAGTACTAAAGTCGTACCCGGGTTTTTCTTTTTATTATTTTCAACTTCAGGTGTCTTCGGTTTTTTCGCCGCCGGTTTTTTTGCAGGTGCAGGTGCGGGTTTAGCTTTACTCGTTGCCGGCGGAGTAATCAAAGGGTCAGTTGGTCGTTTCTTGAGTACCTTCTTGCGAGTTGGTTTTTTTAAGCCGGTTCCGGTGACTTCATAGGTTTCGACAACCTTTGAATTCTGCTGCTTAACGAATTTTCGATCAATCGGCTTGTTGTGGAGATAAGCAATCCAGTCGCCATTTTCTTCGGGTACCTTGAAGGATGACACGCGGTCAATGGATGTTCTTTTTCCGGAAGCCAAATTCATGATTTCAATAATGGTTCCTGGGATTTGATCTGCAGGAACCTTCGCTTTTTTGAGCGAGGCTATTTTTTCAGGGTCAGGCGTAATTCGATAAATGACAAATTTCGAGTCGAATGTGAACTGCGCTCCACTTCCCCGTGGGATAGAATATTCTTTTGTGGCCCGGTTCTGGCGAATGAAAAGTGTTGGCTGGGCATCGGATTTCCCGCTCTTCGTCGAAAACGAAATCCACTTGCCGTCGTTGGAAATTTGCTGGCTGGAAAGCGTTGTCCAAAGGTCGTAATCAGAATGATCGAGCGACCGCGACGTTTCAGTTTGGGCTTGGAGAGAAGCGGGTTCTGCGATAAACGCAGTACCGCTTAAAAGGCAACAAAAGAAAACAAAGCAGCGGAGTTGGTGAGTGGTGCGCATGGTGGTCTTAAAATAGAATTCGACATTGTAGTGTTAACGTAAAACGAGCCTGTATTAAGGTAGTTCGTGAATCATCCAAGGGAAAGCAAATGGACGAGTTGAAGACGCTAGTCTTCGGCAATTGCGTATAGTTTTCCACCGAATTCCTATAATCGCACCCCAAAACCCCGATCAAGCTGGTTTTGCGGTGGAGACGATTTCAGCGCTGCGTTTACTTGAATGTTGCGTTGACTTGAAATGTGTATCTGAAAAAAGAAGATCGATTGCTGTTCGAGACCTAGAGAATAAAAAAACGTTCCATCCGAATTGGATGGAACGCCCTTCCGAGGCCATGCTGGCGCACGACCAATTCTTATTGTGCAGATTTAGTGCATTTTGAAGAACTCAATGGGGGTTCGAGTTTTTCGCATGACTAAGAGACTTTATTGTCCTTACTCTGCACCGGCGAGTTTGGCCGGTGCCGGATTAGGTTCGGTTACGCGTGGAGCGATTGTTATCGGGGCTGCGCCCATCGTTCCTGGTAATTCAGACGGATAGGCACTCATGCCATGTTCGCTCATATCGAGCCCTTGCAGTTCTTCGGCTTCGGAGACCCGTAGAATTCCCACGAGCTTCAAGATACTGAACAAGGCGAGCATTGTCAGGAATGCCCAAGCGACAATGGAAACCGTCCCGATAACTTGAATCAGAAAAGTTGTTGCTCCGCTCTCGAGGTGAGCGTTGGGAATAAACCCAATTGCCAGGCATCCCCAGATGCCGCAAAGGCCGTGTACGGGCCAAGCGCCAACCGGATCATCTATTTTTAAACGGTCAAGGAGGCGTACGCCGGCAACAACAAGTGCACCGGCGCACGCTCCAATCACCATTGACCACCATGGTGTAAAACAGTCAGGACCAGCAGTGATTCCAACCAAACCTCCCAAAGCTCCGTTCAAGCCGATGGAGATATCTGGTTTTCCAAGCCAAATCCAACTAATAAATGTAGCAACGATTGCACCGGCAGCGGCGGCAAGCGTTGTGGTTACTGCAATGTAAACCGTCGCGTCGATATCAGCGGCGGTTCCAAAGGCGAGCTGGCTTCCGGGATTAAATCCGTACCAACCAACCCACAGAATAAATACTCCGAGTGCGGCGAAAGTCATGTTGTGGCCAGGCATTGGCTGAGGCTTTCCCTCTTTGGAAAAGCGGCCAATTCTTGGACCGAGAACGAGAGCGCCGGCAAGTCCAGCAAACCCTCCAACCGCATGCACAACAACTGAACCAGCGAAATCTTGAAATGCTAACGGATACGAGCCGTCGGCAGCCACTTGTCCAAACTGAGTTAGCCAGCCGCCCCCCCATTTCCAATAACCGCTGATCGGATAAACCAGCGCAGTCAGGACGGCACTAAAGATCAGGTAGGATCCGAAGCGCATCCGACCGGCGACAGCACCCGAGACGATCGTTGCAGCGGTAGCAGCAAACACGGCCTGGAAAAACCAATCGGCGTAGGGAGATAATGAATCGGTTTCGGATGCTCCATAGATTCCAAAGCCACCAAACGAGAAGTACGCATTGGTAACTTCACCGTAGCAGCTCGGATACATCAGGGCGAAACCAACCGTGAAAAACAACAATGCTCCGACAGATAAATCCATCAGGTTTTTAAACAAGATGTTGACTACATTTTTCGAACTGTTGAGTCCAACCTCAACCATCGAAAAACCAGCCTGCATGAACAAAACCAAAACCGCACAGATAAAAATAATTGCGTTATTAAAAACGTAAGAAAGCTCATCAGTCGTAACTGAATCACTCTCGGTCGAATCAGCAATTACCTCGGTCGTACTAACGACTTCGACAATGTCTTCTTGAGCAAAAACAGAATTCGAGTGGTCTAGATTAAAACAGGAGAGAATCAGAATAACACCGATTAGGATCGATATAGGTTTCAATAGGTTAGAAGATTTGCACACTGCATTGGGTTCCTTTTGGAGGTGGCAACGGATGTAGGCTCGGAAGGTACCCCGCCGTCGGGGACAATTCTCCTTTCGCAAACTTCATACCAATTCGATTTAAGATTCCGTGCGCCGTGGCAATCGGTCGATTTCAGTCGGAAAAAACGCTATCGTTTTTTCTCTTTTTTTCTTTTCCAAAATTCAGCGGCCTCTGAACAACGATGTTGATCGCTTAAATCGAGTGCAGCCGAGATTCATTCCAAGGCAACCAAATTTCCGAACCAACCTTGTAAAACCGAAAGGGTAGAATTTCTTCCCTTGACGGTTTGGTTAGCAAATTATTTGGTGGTTAGTGGCGAGGAATTGCACAAAAAATAATCAAATCTGGCTGTTTTACTGCTTTGTTTGGCAGATGGCTTGTTCAGATCCGAAAGAACGATGGGTGAGTGAAGCGAATGAAGAGGGGGCTCTTTTGAAACTTCAAATCTTGCGTTTCGGCGAGTTAGTTGAGCATTGACAGCAGTCTTAATTACTGCCTGACGGAAGTCTTTTATTAACCGTTAAACCTTGACAGCGCTGACGGGATGGATCGTTTTAACCGTTAAAGTTACGCAGCTTTGATGCTTCCAGATCCGTAATTACAGAAAATAGTTGAATTTGGAATAGTCGCTACGGGCGTCAAAACCGATTCAACAGATGTCGTGAAGCGCAAGCTCAGCCAGCATCGTGTTGGGTTTGATGACCAACGGAAAACAAATAACGATGTTAGTACAACACAGGGTGGTGACATGAAACGAGGAAAGTCAGGATGGATGTTTGTCGTAGGGCTTATTGGATCGGGAGCTTTGGGGCTCTCTGGTGTTCAGGGACAAACAATTAACAATGTAGGAACACCCGCAACGGCTGTTTCTTTTCAAGATGATGCAGCAACCCCCGCACCAGTTGCGGAAGAGGCTGCTGGCTGTGATTCAGGGCTCAGCGAGCCTTGGACATTATTTGGTAACGGATGTTCAGATTCCTGCTTGAATATCGGTGGTTGGTTTGCCATGGGTATTCACACCGACTCGAATGATCTTTTCAATTCGAATCCAGATTCTTTTGACCTTAGCCAGGGGTGGTTGTTCGTTGAAAAGGAAGCGAACTCAGAGAACGGTGAACTAGCATTTGGTTTCCGTTTTGATGGCATGTACGGTGTCGATGGTCCTGACACTCAGTCTTTCGGTAATCCAGGCACAGAGTGGGATATGGATCCTGCTTATACACGTGGCGGTAACTACGGCTGGGCGATACCTCAGCTTTACGGTGAAGTTGCCTTGGGAGATCTCAGCGTCAAGATCGGACACTTTTACACTTTAGCAGGTTACGAGGTTGTTGGCTCTCCTGATAACTTTTTCTATTCTCATGCAATCTCGATGTACAACAGTGAGCCATTTACTCACACAGGTGCTGTTGCAACGTATGAGATGAATGATTGCACCACCCTGTACGGTGGCTGGACTGCTGGATGGGACACTGGCTTTGCTCAGTTTGGCGAAGGCAGTTCGTTCTTGGGTGGCTTCTCTCGTACACTCAATGACGATGCATCGTTCACCTATATTACCACATTCGGTAATCTTGGTGCACGTGGCGACGATGCGTACGGACACAGCATGGTTCTTGACATGCAGATGACAGAGAACATGCAATGGGTTATCCAGAGCGACTTGCTTCGAGTAAGCAGTACTGGCGAAGACAACTTTTCGCTTATTCACAACATGTTCTACACTCTTTCAGATCGCTTGACCTTCGGCAGGCGTACTGAGTGGTGGAAAGGTGATAATGTCACTGGGTACGCTCCGCACGGTGGAGATCTTCCTTCAACTGGATCTCACTCGCACTACGCAAACACCGCCGGATTCAACTACAAGGCGACTTCGAACCTAACAGTTCGTCCAGAGTACCGATACAACTGGTCTCCTGCGGCGGGCTACAAAGAAAGTATCTTCGGAGTTGATTTCGTTATGACTTTCTAAGTAAACGACTGAGCCGAACGCTTAAAAAATAAACTCTCCGCGGCATTTCTGCGGAGAGTTTTTTATGCGCGCTCAAGTCCTATTGGAGTTCGAAATTGCTGGCTCGAATTTTAAGTTACCTTTTCAATGCTTCCACCGCAATGAATTAAGGTAGCCCAAACGCAAGGTGAATCTGCAAAAATAAGACCAATCCAGTTTGACGTTCTTGTCTCAGTTTTGGACAATGGCCACAGTTTCCAAATTTCAGGGCAAGACAAAAATGAATCAAATCAGAGTAAACAAGCGTTTTCGTTTTCGAATAGAAGTAGGTGTTAGCTGCCTCGTATTGGTCCTAATTGGGCTGGCAAGCAGCAATCCCTTGATGGGACAAAATAAGGGAAAGGAGCAGGCTCCAGTTTTCGGTCCGAAATTTAAAAATTTGGAATCAATGGCGACAGGCCAGTGGTGGAAAGTGAAACCGAATCAGCGTCGGTCCATGAATCTGAATGTTCCACGCAATGAGGTCGTTGGATTTGCCGTTTACACTCACGACCACGGCGTCCTTAAGCTGTCTGCCCAACTTTTTCCTCTCAAACCGGATGAAGCGAGACTGGTTCGGTTAGAGCTAAAACAGCCTTCTGGAGAATGGCAAGAGGTAGCCAAAGAAAAGGTCATCGATCTCGGATGGAGTGCTCATTTTAGGATAGAAGACTGGGACAACACAAAAGACGTTGCTTATCGTGTTCGGCACGGTGCCG
>CALKNI010000035.1 GCA_938091115.1 uncultured Pirellulaceae bacterium
GGATTACGACCAGCTGTATGGGAAGATTCAACGCTACACGACACTCCAAGCTGAGCAGTGGAGCGAGCAAGGAAAGGATACAACTTATTTCAAGTTGATGTTTCGTCCGATGCTTCGGTTCATCCGCGAGTATATTTTTCAAGGTTCAATTTTGGACGGCAAGGCGGGGGTTCAGACTGCTTGGATCGCTGCATTCTATACTTTCAATAAACAGGCTCGGTTATGGGCAATCAATCACGGCGTTCCTCAATCGGACCCGGATGCGATTCACTATTCTGCGATGGAACGCCAGTCGGAAGAGGCGGTTTCAGACAATGACGTTGACCGTCGTGCTGCCTAGCCGGTCGAAATTTCAGGAAAGAAACCGGTCTCTAAAGAGCCGATTAAGTTTTCCAGCGTAGCAAGTTCGGGTTGAATCGAACTGACATCGGTTAGTTGGTCAGTTCGAGGCCGAGAAGATACGTTTCCTCGGTCTCGAGAATTAAATCGTTGGATTTGAACAGCTGTTTAATGGCTTGTTTGTGTATCTTCATTTTTAGCCCGCCGACTCCAATCGCGCCGTAGCAAACGGTATTGTTGCGTATTTCTCCCTGATCGGTGACCGATACACCGAAAATTCCTGCGGGTGGGACGGCGTTTAAATCAATGACTACCGCAGGTGCAGCAGCATCGGACATCCATCCCTCTGTCAGCAGCTCAATCCCTGCAGCTCCAGCAGCGAAGACGATATCCGCTCCGCGGACTGCTTCACGAATCAACTCAGGAGAATTGGTTTCGGACGGAGTGCATTGAAATCCAGTCATTTCCCCTAGGTGTTGGCAAACCCCTTGTGATTTATTAAGCGATCGCGAACCGAGGCGGATGGAAGATGGCGTATTTGTTGATGAGGCGACTCCACCGATGAGTCGCGCGATGCGTTGTCCGACAGGTCCGGTTCCGCCAAGGATGGTGATGTCCTTTCCACCTAAATCTATTTCCGCTTGTGCACACAGCACCGCCGCTGCAGCAGTTGTATTGCTGCCGTTGGGATCAGAAAGGAGCGAAACTCTTAAGTTGCCAAAAAAACACTTTTTGGTTGCCCTGACTAACTCTTCGGTTGCAGCCACATTATTGCCGCCAAAAAATAAAGCTGTATGGTTTAAGTCTTTTGCGCCGCGGGTGAACATCGCGCCATGGACAAGAGGTTCGATGTCTTCTGGTTTTACATTTGCGTGCGTCAGGAGATGGTCGATTCCTGAGTCAATTGCAACAATCGAATCAAACACACTGGCGTGTGGGTCTGAATCACACTGGATGAGGATCTTTGATTTTTGACTCATGATGTGACTGGCTTGGGTAAATATATCAGGCGGATATTGGAGGACATTCCAAATTTTGATTTAAAACTACAGTAGATTGCTACCGGTCTGGCCATAAAAAAAGCCCGCACGATTTCATGCGGGCTCTGTTGCAGCGGTGCCGCTTAGAATCCGCGGAATGGATGAGCAGCTTCTTCTTTTTGAGCTACCATCTCGTCCGCTGAAGGGGAACCATTCATGGCGTTGGCGATTGCCATTTTGGTCGCTTCGTAGTTGTAGTCATAAATCTTTTTGTCGTCTTCGGCTTGTGGGTGAATGAACACGCCGCAAACACAAACAAGGTCTTCGCATTGATCCTTGGGAATAACGCCATCGGCAACGCTATCAGCGACAGCCTTTGCGACGGCGGCCTGAGCAGGTCCGAACATTTGGACTGCTTGTTTCATCCCTTTGATGGTGACTTTGGTAACCATAACCGTAGACGGCTTGACTGCCACGTTAGGGGTCAATACCGCTAAAAGGTTCGAATGACCTTCGCTTTGCGTAGATAGTGCGTTTGCAAACGCGACGCCTACAGGTCCTGATTTGCTACCGATCATCAAATCGATATGGGCAATTTCGTTATCTGCTCCCGCGAGTGCTTCACCAATGTGCATCGACATGGGATTCTCCTGTTCAAATTTTGGGTTATTGTGATCTGATATCCGAGCGTACCAAAGACGACGTCGATGAACGTTTCGAGTCCAATAAGTTATCAAACGGTACGCCCGTTGCCAACTAGCCAACGAAATACCTGTTAAAAATAGGCAAGGTAATTGGTCATCACTCCTATTGCGCGTTGTAGTTAAATCTTATGGGTAATTCCTTTAATTCACGAATTCTAATTGTTGCCGCGAGTGCACGTCCGTGGATTCGTAGTGCGGAAATTGCCGGTTTCCACGTAACGGCCTTTGATTTTTTCCGTGATTGGGATTCGGTCGGTGTGGAGGGGCAGCAAGGAAGTTCTTCTCGCGGAAGGCTAGGAGTGACACGGAGCCGACATGTTGGTCGCCTGGAGCGATTTGAGGACCTGCTAAACCACAAGAATTTAGATTTGATTTCAAATTGTGACTACGCAATCTTTGCGGGGGGGGTGGAGAATCACCCGGCCATCATCGAGGCCTTGGCACCAGGCGTAGAGATTTTGGGGGCTGAGGGACTGCAGCTTGCTCGAATAAGTGACACGCTCAAACTACTTACCCGGTTGGAGGAACTGGGATATCAGGTCCCTGAATCGAGTTCTCGATTGGAAGATACTGCTGATCCAAAGAAGTGGTTGAAAAAATCGTTTCGGTCTTCAAGTGGTTTAGGGATACGGCAAGCTTCTGAGGAGGATGTTGGTTTAGAGGACAATTCGTATTACTTTCAGAGGAAGCTTCCAGGAGAGAGTTTTTCTGGAATATTTATTTCAGTACCTCAAAATAAACCGGGCGTCTGCGCGGCACTCGTTGGCTGGACACGACAACTGATTAATGAGCACTGGTGTGGCGCTGGCGAGTTTCGATATTGCGGTTCGATTGGTCCTTTGTCGATTAACAAAACCCTTAAAACTAAAATAGAAGCGATCGGCCAAGTGGTCGCAGAAGAATACGGAATCACTGGTGCGTGGGGGATAGATTTTTTAGTGGATGGCAGCGAGGTCTGGCCGGTTGATTTTAATATTCGATTAACGGCCTCCATGGAACTTTTTGACGGTGCAAACGAAGACGCGGATGTTCCTTTCAGAAGCATTATCGAGCTCCACGCTCGTGCTTGCCTTGGTAAATTGGATATGGCTCAACTACAACGGTCGAATGATCAGTTTGGATTTAAGAGTGACTATTGTTTGGGCAAGTCGATTGTCTTTTTTGCGGGAGTTGCTCCGCTTCAAATAACGGAAAAGGTTCATCGCAAACTAGCAAGTCAATGGGTTCTTATTGATGATTTGCGACCTGGTGGATTTGGGCTGGCCGATATTCCAAACATAGGAGAGTGGGTTAAGCCGGGGCAGCCGATTTGTACAATTCTCGCCAAAGAACTACCCCATCGTGTTGAAGGTGTCCTCAAACGGGTGGCTGAAAACCTCCATCGGACGTTGGCTTGATTGGATTGAAGTAAATAAAAAAAGCTGCCCAACAGGACAGCTTTTTGGAAAATCGACTTCAGTGTTGTGGTTTTAGCCAGCCATTTTTTAGCCAGCCATTCGTCGAATTCGATTGACGGGCTCGAGCGGCTGCGAAGTTTCGCTTTTAAATCGATATTGCATAACATAGGCGTCTTCAACTGTGTCGTCGTAATAATCTCGCAGTAAAGAGATTGCGCGGAAATTGAGATTCTTGAAGAACATCTGAGCTGCGAGGTTTGTTTCTCGAATCTCAAGAATGATTCGATTACGTCGCTGTTGAGAGAGTTTTCCGATGAGCTTATTGACCATCTGCATTCCAACGCCTCGTCGCCGAATGTCGGGCCGGACTGAAAAATTAAGCACGTGAAGTTGGTCTTTGTGTAACTCGTAAATCATAAAACCGACGACGCGCTCGTCGTATTCCGCAACCATTCCAATGCAATTACGCTGCCGAAGACATCGGATGAAATCTTCCTCAGACCATGGGAATTCGAAGCTTGACTTCTCGATGCTGAGGACTTCTGGCATATCCCTTCGGATCATCCAGCGAATATGCACGTTTATCTCAAAATTATTATTCGAATCCATCAACTGACGTCCTTTGTCATAACTGAACAACTGCCTTGTTCTTCAGTTTGTGGTTGGCTTCCTATTCATTTTCAGCGATTTGGTCGATCGCTACGCTCTAAGGGGCTCCGAATAGAGCAACCACGCACCGAACCCGTGTAATTATTCATCGGCTTGTCGGCACGTCTTTGTGCACACCAGAACCCCGATCTTCAAAACGAATCAGTTCCTCGCTTGTCGATCACACAGGTAAAGACTAGCAGATCAAAAAAATGCTGCCAAGATTGATGCTGTCCGGTAAAAAGCGTGTTTTATTGGAGATGAATCCAATAATTGGTATCGTTTTTTTGATTTCAGTTTGGCACTGGCAATGCAGTGTCCGCTAGCGAATTGTTCCGTATTTGATAGCGACCCGACGCAGTGATGGGTTTCACCGATTAGCTAGGGCTTGTTGTTTCTGGTGGCGCTAACGCCGGTTGTTAAGGGGGTACCTCACGGGCCTTTAGCAAGTCGAACTGAGATGGGAACCTTGTGGATTCGGAAGCAGGTATTACTTCGAATGCGAATTCAGCGTTCAAGTTCGAAGCAGTTTTATTCACGACGCCGTTGTATTCAAGAGTTATTTCGAGATGCCGTGGAATTGATGGCTTAACGAGGGTGATAAAAACGCTAAATTGGTAAAACAGTTGGCGATGTATTGAGGTATAAACTACTGATCGTTGATTGAAACTGGACAGTTCGTTAGGGCGTAATAATAAGTATGACAGACAACTTCGCTAAACCAGCAAAAACGATGTTCATTTTTTCACTTTTATTTATGATTAGCGGATGTGGCGGTCGCGATGTCGTTGAGGGAGTTCCCAGAGGAAATTCCAATCCGGCAAAATTCGTTGTCGGTTCCAGTGGCACCGATTCTCGCGCCGACGTTGCGACGGAATTGGCCTTTATTCCGGCGAGTTTTAGCGGCCTGTTGAGAATCAATACGGTGGGGGTCTTGAATGATCCCGCGCTGGCGGAATTGCCTTGGAAATCTGTGGAGAAAGAGCTTGTCTCCATCGTTGGTGAGCAAAATGCAGATCTAAAAAATTTACGGTATCTGTGGGTTTTCCTCGACAAAGATCTACCTTTCCTGGGAGGGGATTCAGAGGGGGGATTGCCCTTAGCTGTCGTTTTAGAATTTATTGAGCCGCCAGAAATGAATGCCATTCCAGACACGCTGGAGCTGGCATCGGCGGATCAAGATTTAGGCGAAGCTGGAGATATTGAGGAGGCTAAGCCAGATGGTAGTCCCGATGTTGTTGTCCGAGCGATCGACGCCAACCGCATTGCCATTGGTAGTGCAAGATTAGTGGCGAAATTTGATGGAAAGCAGAAACGATCTCTGATCGCGACCGAGTTGGAGGCGATGGATTCCGGCAGTGACATTCAGGGAGTCGTGGATATCACGGCATATCGGAGCATGTTTGAAATGGTGACCGGGATGGCAGGTGCGTTTGGTGCACCGAACCTTGGTCCGATAGCGCGGTTGCCGGAGGAGCTCCGAAAAATTGAGTTGTCAGCTTCCATTTCAGAGGACGAAATGCTGGAGCTTAGAGCCGTTTTTGAGGACAACGAGTTTGTCCAGGAAATTGCAGTGATACTGAATGATCAATTAGAGCAGATGTTTTCCGCAAATCAGGGCCGTAGTTTGGAGGCGGATGCTGCAATGGGGCGAATGAGTAGCTTTGCGAATGGAGCTGACGAACCGATGCTCGTACCGAAAATGATGAAGCCTTTGGCTACCGTTGCCAGTGAATTCAGCGATGCCGAATTGGTGTCGTTGACGATGGCATCAAGTCAGTTGATTTTAAAAGTGAAGCGGCCAAAAAGTCTAAATAAGTTGATAGCGGCTATTGTCGAAGACGGAGTGAATCAATCCAAGCTAATTAAGCGTGAGGAGAGTCTTCAGGAAATTGCTAAAGCCCTTAAGGCCTATCATTCTGAAAACGGTTTTCTGCCACCGGCGGGTTGGGTTTCCGATCCGGAAAGCAAGGCGAGACAGCAGTTTAATTGGCGAGTTGGCTTGCTTCCGGAATTGGGGGAGCAGGACCTTTATGACCAGTTTGATTTTTCATTGCCGTGGGATGCTCCGGAAAACCAAAAGGTTGCGCGCAAAATGCCGACTGTTTTTGGAGAGGCCTCATCGCTTAATGGCGGTGTGACGGCGGCGTTGACAAATCTGAGAGTCGTTGGTGGAAAGGTTGGAGTTTACAGAGGGAATCAGGCTATTGCTTTGGAAGATGTCTCCGACAAAGCAATCTGGACATCGGTTGTAATTGAATGTGCCGATGGCGACGCTGTGCCATGGACCAAGCCCGGCGCATTAACGATGAATGAAGTTGCGCCCGACCGATTCGGCCGTTCGGGTGAAAATGGCGTTATGTTTATTGATGGCCGTTTCTCGGTAAGGATCGTACGGAAAGAAGACGATTTGATTTCATCAGTGATCACAATCGACGGTGGAGAGAAGATGAAGTCGAAAGACTTTATCAAGCTTCGGTAGAACGAAGGATTGGCCCAGTCTTAAAGGATCTGATAAGCGGGACAGTCCTTAGCTAAGGATAAGTCTTGGTCAGTCAGATTTAATTTTAGTCATTTTTGATTTAACGCCGGTTGAAAACTCGGGGCTGTATTCAGTATGTTTTGTGATTCACTGAGGCTGGAATACACTTGATTTGACGCATGTTTTATTCCATTCAACGCCGAGCATCATGCAATTGATGCCTGAGCCAATGCCAAGCATCGCGACGCGTTGGCCGGGCAGTATGAACTCTTTCTCGCAGGCAACCGCCATTGTGATCGGCAGTGCCGCGGCGCCGGTGTTGCCAAGCCAAGGGAACGTGGAGTAGTCGAGGTCTGGATTGATACCGAGCGATTGGAGCATTAGTTTTTGATGAGCCACGCCAACTTGATGGCAGATGACGCGGTCGATATCTGGAATGCTCCAATGACACTGCTCCAGAAAATCTGGCAGCGTCGCAACGCCGGTTTCCACACCGTGATGCATTAATTTTTCGGAATCAGTTTTCATTAAAGGTTGCATTTCTACACCCGCCTGATCGTTATGGCTTTGGCAAAGGTCGTGAAATTGTGTATTCGCATTTACAGCTGCCCCTACAAGGCGGTTTTGGGTTTGGCTAATCGAAGCGTGGGTCAACAGGACCGCGCAGCTTGCCGAGCCAATGGTGAGGCTGGCTACCGCTGATTTAATCGACTTCCGTGTTAGTGAGGTGTCTCGATTTAAGGTGTTTATCGTAGTTTCGACCAATTGGCGTCCACCCTCAGAGCCGACGACGATGGCCGCTTGAATCTGCCCAAGCTGTATCATGTTGGCCGCTTGCACTAAGCCCGTCAGAATTCCAAGGCACGCGTTCGAAACGTCAAAAATCAAGCATTTGCGAGGAAGTCCGAGTTGGTTGTGAACGGTGCAGGCGGTAGCCGGTTCCAGAAAATCACGGCAAACTGATCCGTGAATAAGACTACCTACTCGTGAAGGGTCAAAATCAGCCGCCTCGAGAGCCAGTCGGGCGCTATTTTGACTCAATTCACTTGGTTTAGTCTCTCGGGGCCAGAACCTTCTTTCCTGGATCCCTGTCATTAATTCTAGGCGTCCTTCGGGAAGCCTAAGGCGTTTGTAGATGGGCTCGAGTTTCGACTCTAACGTCGCCGAATCCCAAATTTCATCGGGAATTGTATAGCCAAATGACTCAATGCAGACGTCGGTGTATTGCATAGTTTTCGCGGTGTTAAATTGAAACGTTGAAAAAACAGGGTTTTGTCGGGTGAATTCTCGATTTTTGCATCTGACTTCTCGGTGTCGAGTGATTCGTTAGCCAGTTGTGGTAAATCATACGCAATACCAGTTGTGCTAGCAAAGTCCTGTTGCTTGCACAATATCTTGGCGGGAGTGGTCGGGCAATCCCAAAATCGGGCGACTTGCTTGACCATTTTTTTGACCACCTCAGAATAGCACCCATGTCGCAGACAACCTGCGGCAGTTGGTTAAAACGGAAAGGAACTTCCGACGCAAGCTTAGGATGGGCAAGTCGTCGGTGAAAACAGATCTGGGAAATTAACAGTTGTTGATCCAGACTCATTTCGCCTCTATTGATGGTGCTCGACCCAACAGGGAACGCAAATTGGTCATTCTTGAACCATCATTTTGATTTCTATCTCTTAAGCTTGTTTGGAAGTCTGACTCGCTGACGCTAACAGTTTCTGCTTAAACGGATTCAGTTGATCCAAAAATTGGCTAGATCTGACCAGACCGAACTCATGACGAGTTCTTTACCTAACTTCAGGAGATAACAGGATGCAAGCAAAACCGTTAATTGGGATCAACGCGGACTTCAGAGCCGCTCAAGGTAACCAGCCTTCGTTTTCAGTAGTAACCGCAGGTTATTACGACAGTATTTTGCGGGCTGGAGGGGTTCCGGTAATCATCCCACCCATGGAAGAAGAAGATGATATTAATGCGGTTTTGGACAGTTTAGATGGATTTGTTTTCATTGGCGGGGCTGATTTGGATCCGCGACGTGATGGTTTTATGTTGCATCCAACGGTTCGGCCAATGGATAGACGGCGAGAAGCGTTTGATCGTAAATTAATGCAGTTGATTGCTGATCGACGAATGCCTGTCTTTGGAATCGGTGTTGGGATGCAGTTAATCAACGTCACTATGGGCGGAAATCTATTCCTTCATATTCCTGAGGATCTGCCAACGGCGATCCCTCATCGGGACCCACAGGACCCTGGTCACCGCCATAGCCTCGAAATTCAGCCAGGTTCACTCATGGAGCGTGTTTATGGTGATGGGGAAATTCGAGTCAGCAGCCGCCATCATATGGCAGTTGATGAAGTTGCTCCAGGATTTCAGGTTACCGCAAGATGCCCAGATGGCGTAATTGAAGCGATTGAAAGTGAAAGAGAAGACTGGATTGCGATTGGAACTCAGTTTCATCCGGAAAATGAAGCGGCATCCGCGCTTGACGTCCGAGTCTTTGAGGAATTCTTAGATTTGGTGCGAGAGCCAGTTCCGCAGATGCTACGATTGGTCGCTTGAGCCTGATAGCAAGCCACAGGAGAGCGATTGAAAAGCAAAGGGTTGCTAGCGTTTTTTCCGATGGTTCGTTGAAACTGGATATCCAAGCGAGATCATTAAGGGTGGTATGCCGATAAAAAGGCTACCCCCTTTTTTTTTTATCACGTAAATACTCGAGTTTTTAACTTTGGTTGCAAGGTGGTCAAAAATCTTAGTGCTGGTTTAACCGTGATGTCATCAAAGTCTTGCTGGTGCAGTTACGAATGAAATTTGCAATTTTCCAAAATCGATCTCAGGAAGATCCGGAGGATGCGCTAGGAAGAATGGATCGCGCAGTCGCTGACAGGCATCACCGGTTGTCAGCCGGATTGTCAGTGTGCGCGGATTTTAAACGCGTTCAGGGTGCTTTGGTTTTAACTCAGGGCAATGGAAAATTTTTGCGGATCAAGCACGTGGTTGAATCATCGCTTCCTATTCCCGAAAGTGTGGCGATCGGATGTCGAGAGGTCGTCGAGGGCAGTATCAAAGATGTTGGAACGATTTCCCAGTTAGCGTCCGATCTTGCAGAAATACAAGCGAATGTAATCGAACATTTGAAATGTCAGGCCGGACGCTATGTCGATCGCGTACTTGCAGTCTCACTGTTGGACCCGGGAGTTTGGGATCGCGATTTTGATGGAAAGATTAGTTACTGTTCATTCAGTGACGCGGCCAAATTAGCTGAGATAAGCGGGGTTAGCGTGATCGACTCCTTCCCTTCCCGTGATCTTGCAGTCGGCGGTACCGGCAAGACACTGGAGTCGCTTCCGTACTGGATGATGCTGGCCGATCGAAATTCAAAAATTGCTTCTCAATCGCGGTTCTTAGTTTCTATTGGTAGTGACTGCCACAGTTATTATTTACCAGCATCGGATGGACTTGACGCCGACGTTCCCTTGATTCAACGTCATCCAACGGTAGGCGTTTCTTTTCTAGAGTTGTGTTTTGAGCAACAATTTCCCGATATCGATTGGAATAATCGCTGGAATCAGATGTACGTCGACGGTTTACTGGTCGATGAATTGTTGCGACAGTGGCAACAGGCCGTCGGAAAAGAGCTGGATGATCCGGCAGAACTAAGCGTTTACTTGGCTGAAATGACTGGAACTTATCTTCAGGAATATCCTGATCAGATTTCCAATGTAGTTAGGACGGGGGTCCGATTTATATCGGAGCAGTGCGTCGGTAAGCTGGTACCAACCGAAGATCAGCAGAAAGCGCATGAGTCTCCTGCTCAGGTTGTTAGTCAATTTCGAATTCACGACCAAAGTGATCCGCCGGCAATGCTTAGTCGTTTTTTGGTTGATGCTCCCGATCGATTTGAGGCGGCGTTTTTAAATCAATTTTCGCAGCTGCTTGGCGATCCTCAAGTCGCGATAGCGAACGAAGTTATTGATGGAATGGGCGATTTACAACCCGTGGTTGCTGCCGTGTTGGGGTTGCTTCATATTGATCAAATGCCGGCTAACATTCCTTGGCTCTCCAACGCTGCTTGTCAGAGAATCCTTGGACGAGTGAACCCGGGGCGGCCCTCCAGTTGGCGGCAATTGATTCGAGCAATGGCAGACTTTCAGCCTGCACCCATGAAATTAAAAGACGCCATTTAATCCCTGGTTGTGCACTCAAAGTAATCCGGGTTTGGCAAAGTTTAAATTAACATTATTTGAACAATTGCGTTTTCACGTGTTCCAAAAATTGGATTGTTTCATACTTTAAATTTCCGCTGATCTCATTTGGAATATTTTTGTGGCATTGCAACTGAGTGCTCATAACTTAATGCGTTCTTATCTGTAGTAACTGTAGTGGGGCATGAAACTGCCTACTTGGGGAAGATAGTTCTTTCGATTCCCCAATATATGCGCCCAAGGGAGGAAGGTTCTGTACTAATTGATCAAACTAAACGGACTCGTGGCCGTGTTGGGGACAGAAAGGTTTCCCTAGATTTACATTGTTTCTAATTGAACTAATCTAACGCAGATGCGTGATCGGCGGTAAGGCTTTCCGCATGTTCCAATCAGATTCGTCTAAGAGGTTTCCAATGTTAGAGTCGATCAGCGATCAGTTGTCTAATATCGTGGGCATTTGCGCTGCTGTTTGTGCCGTGTACTATTTTGGCAAGTATCTATCTAACCTTGAGACGAGTTTTGTTGGTAGAAAACTAACTGAGTATTCTACCCG
>CALKNI010000036.1 GCA_938091115.1 uncultured Pirellulaceae bacterium
AGAAACCCTCAACGTCGTTATCATCCGATGTCGTCGTGACAATCGATGTGTCCGATTCGAGTGAAGCATCAATCCACAGATTGGCAAGCCCTGAATCTCGGTCGTACCCGATGATTGCCCTGTAAACCGTGTCATAATCCAAAGTTGAACCCCAACTAGCTTGAGCAGTGCTTGTGTGACTGATTCCGACTAAAAAACCATTGGCATCGGCAGTGTTGATGTCCATTCTAGCGGTAAAATCTGAAGTGCCGTTCCCAAAGTGAGCGAAGTACTCAAAATCAGTTCCGCCGGGGTTAGATGCCGAAACAGAGAAATCAAAACCAGCAAACACTGTTCCCGTCGTTACCGTGGTACCGATCAAGCGATTTACGTCTTCCGACTGTGAATCGGTCAGAGTGATTTTTCCTCCAGACACTTGGATCTGCCCATCAGTTCCGCTGTGGCTGGTCCAGTCCGTTGAAACAGTTGTCAAAGACCCGTCTGCGTAATCAAAGCCTTCGGTGAAATAAACATCTGCTTGGAGAAAGCTCGAAAACGCTCCAATAGCAATGACGGCGAAAGCCGCGACGGCAAGTAACTTATTATTCATTAATAAATCCAAGTTTGAGGCATCAAAGTGCATAAAATCCAGATTTTGGGGCACAGTCTAATCACATCAAATTTAGAATTCAAGGACTAAACCTCCTAATCTCTAAATATTAACAATGTGGAAAAATCCGCAAACTTCTACCCAAACATCCCGCAAGGGGCGGTCCCCCCCCATTAATGACTTCTTGTGTTTTGCATCGAATACAAACGGGTAATTGTCCTTTAACTCGTGGATAGAGCCGATAACCAACATACCGTACAATTCGAGGCCAAACCCGGGCTAAACACGACTCCGCCTACGTCGCTTTGTTTTGCCGTAAGAATTCTAACAAGGAATGCAAATTGAGCGTCCAATCCCTGAGCAACGCACGGACGAAAACCGTCGCAACGGTAGGTCCGGCATCTATTTCACCGGATATTTTAAAAAAACTCCTCCTTGCGGGCGTCGACGTCTTTCGAATTAACATGGCTCACGGCTCTCGGGAATCCCATGAACTGGCCGTCGCGAACATCAGATCCGCCTCGGAAACGACAGGACTTCCCGCCGGAATCCTCGTTGACCTGGCTGGCCCAAAAATTCGTTTGGGCCAGTTAACTCAAAATCCACTGGTGCTCAACAACGGGGATGAGATCAAATTCGTACGAGGAATACAATCTAAATCGGATGACGAGCTGACTTGCATTTACGAACCTCTTATTGACGAGGTCAAAATTGGCGACGCTATCGTGTTAGCAGACGGCTTGGCTCGACTGTCGGTGATCGCCAGAGCAGAAGACCATTTGATATGCCGGGTGAACGATGGCGGGGCAATCCGCTCGAGACAAGGGGTGAATCTCCCCGGCACCAACCTAAGCGTACCCGCGCTCGGCCCCGTCGATCGCGACAATGCAAAATGGGCGGCAGGGCAGGGCGTTGAATTTGTGAGCCTCAGCTTTGTCCGCAATGCCGAAGAAATCAAGGAACTCCAGAACCTCTTAGCGTCAGAGAATAGCGAGGCGATGGTGATCGCAAAAATAGAAAAAAGAGAAGCGCTCGACGCACTCGATGCGATCGTCGAAGCGACCGACGGTGTCATGGTCGCAAGAGGTGACCTGGGGGTTGAAATTGATATTGAAAAAACTCCAGCTGCGCAAAAACGAATCATTAAAACTTGCCTCCGCTTTCGCAAACCAGTGATCGTCGCAACCCAAATGCTCGAAAGTATGCACGCCTCCAAACAGCCAACGCGGGCCGAAGTTACCGATGTCGCCAATGCCATTCACGACGGCGCAGATGCTTGCATGCTCTCCGGCGAAACAGCCATCGGAGAATACCCAGTAGAATCGGTTCAAATGATGAACAAGATCATGACCGAAACTGAAAAATCACTTTCCCAGCAGCGTGCTCGCATGCGAAGCGAAGACCATGCTTCGGCATGGGAGATTTCCGATGCCGTTATCTTTGGCGCCGCTCATATTGCCAAACGAATTCATGCAAAAATGGTTGTGATCGCAAGTCGCGAATCTGAAATCGCCCTAATAAAATCGAAACAGCGTGATCTTATCCCCACGATCTGCATCACGGATCAAGCAAATTGCTACCGTAGAATGTCTCTTTTTTGGGGCGTTACCCCAGTTCTCTGCTCATCACCTTTTCAACACGACGAACTTCTCAACTTTGTTAATCAATGGGCGTCGACCAACGACGATCTTAAATCGGGAGATCATTTTGTCGCTGTCACAGACACTGACCTGCTACCCGGTGTGCATGATTCCGTACTCGTCGCCCAAATAGACTAGTTTCAATCGCCGACATTTCACTCAAGTGAGTCGCCCAAATTAGCCTTTAACCGTCTTTTTCAAAAACAAAACAAACTTCTCATTTTGAATCAAATGGAAGGCGACTACGCTTGGAAAAACTGGTGGGTGCTACGCACTGAGTCAGCCCTGTAGTTTATCGTTTGGATGAGATTGCCTTAGATTCAAAGAGTTAAGTAATAGCGATTTGTATGCATTACGCGATCGATAAAAATTAGGTTCACGTATTTTGGACAGTCTCTTGTACGACTTCAACCGACTGACTCGACACCCAAAATCATAAAGTGAATTCAAGTCCAGATCGAATGGCTTGAATTGCAACTGCCATGCCAATCAAAAACAATTGCCACATCTTCAATCTCTTTGAGAAAATCTCAAATACGATCTGAACAGACTCTAGAAAAAGTTCAACTCGGATGTAGTACTTACATAGTCACGTACCAGCCAAAGAACTCTTGCCGCAACTGACAGACACCTAGCTTAACTCGTCTTGAGAGATTGCAACAAACTAATGGTGATTGCTTTGAAAACTAAATTCTGCTTGTCGTAGTCTCGATCTTCTGCCTGAGTCCAAAACATCAAACACTTATCCTCTGTTTTTACAATCTTCAATTCTGCGCGAACTAAAAAGTCAAGACAGTAAAACAGAGCTTCAACACCACTATCAGAATCTTCATCAACCGCGCTCTCACAAGGTGAGAATTCAATGTCCTCATAAGTTTGCTGCAACGAGTCAATTGCCTCTTTGAGCACCGAGTCTAAATCGGTTTCACGAGGATAGAGATGAACAGACCAAGTCGTACTGCCGTCTGGTGTCTCGAGAGTAATCACTTGCGGCGACCCGGAAACGTCATCAATCAGCTTCCAATTCTCTGGGTACAAAAATTCAAGCCCCAGTTTGTCATACTTCGCTGTCATCTACCAAACACTCCATTTACCAATCACCAACAAAAATACACACTGAAAACATGTATTGTTCCCAATTGAATCCAATCTTAGGGCTCACAACTCCTCTTTCTGCTAGCAGCCTTGTGGTAGCAGAATACGTTGAATCCTCTACATGTTTGACTTTACGCGTCGAATCGAATAATCACAACCGCCCGAATGTTCCGATATGGTAAACAATCGACAATTTTTGTAGAGTCCGCAAACGGTTCTGAAGACCAAGCTATTTGCGGAAACCAAACTAGCAGGAAGAGACTCAATTGCAGTTTACGATCCCCGATCAACGAATACTGAAACGATGGCGATTCTTCGTCGTTGTTCTAGGGCTTGGGATCCTTTCATTTCAGATTGGCTGCTCGAGCCTGACGGGGTTAGCCAATAACTCCCGAAGACTTTCGCTCAAAAATGATGCTTTAGAGGCCAGAGCACTAACTCGAGCCGGCAATCTTGATTGCCAGACCGGTGAGCTCCGCAACGCGGAGTTCAACCAACGTGAGGCTATTAAAAAAAACCCATATGACCCTTGGCCCCACGAACGCTTAGCCCAGACACTTAAAAAGAGCGGTCAGCTCAAAGAAGCGATTAAGGAGATGACCGAGGCAGTCGAGCTCTCTGACGACGACCCGCGTCTGGTCGTCGAGTTGGGCAACCTGTACCTCGACATCGGAGACATCCACACAGCTACGAACCAAGCCCAACAGGCGTTGGAACGTGAACACCGCTGCGGACCAGCACTTTTACTTTTGGGGCAAATCGCCCTTGCAGATCAAGATCCTGACAAAGCATTGCATTTGTTCCAAAGAGCTGCTGCCTGTTCTCCTCCCCCTCCCGGCATAAAGCTAAAAATCGTGGAAGCTTATCAACTCGATGGTCGATGGAGATTGGCTAACAACACGATTGACAGTATTTTGCTGGACTATCCAGTGGAAAACTTTCCTGAGAATTTGGTTATCGCCAAAGCGGAAGGCTTAATAGAGATGAATCAACTTTCTGCGGCTGAAAACTTTCTTCTCGAGCGACAGGCGAGTGAAATTTTCACGCCAACCATGGTCTACTTGCTAGCTGCAGCCCAGAAAAGGATGCAGTCCTATAGCAATGCAAGAAATACCCTTGCTGCCGGGGCCAAAGCGTTTCCTAATTACCGGGCTCAATTTTTAGAAATCCGCAGTAAGATCGAGATCCCTGCAGTCGACGAGCGAGTAGCGCAAATAAAATAGTGTTTCGCTAACCTAAATATTGCTCCGCAGTGCTCAAATTCTTCCCCCAAAAGAACCGCACTTTATCCCCACAATCAGTTTAATTGATAACTTAATACCCGATTGAGCCCGCTTCGCTGATTCTAGGCGAGGAAATCCTGTAGGAACTCCGAAAACACAAGTTTGCGACTTATGTTTCAGTGGTTCCCATATTCTACCTCACTGAAAAGCCACCCATTTGCCCGCGGAGTACCCAATGTCTTTTGAAAAAACCACTGTCGAAAACAGTTCTGAATCAATAAATTTTGTAGATCGCCGAACGGCAAGAAAACAAGACAATGGCGGTGGCTTTGAGCGACGCCAATTCTCAGATGGCCATCAGGGACTTTCACCCGAAGCCACCGAACTAGGGATTGCAATCGATCAATACAAGCTAACCAATAGTCGACGCTACATTACCCACGAAGAGATGATTCAGGTCATCAAGTCGATCGGTTACGTTAAATCCTAAGCGAGAGACGAAGAATACCGTACATCTTCCCTGCTTTCCATACTCGAGTTTTCCACATCACCTTGAAGACGACTTGAGTGACTGACCAAAATCAATTTGCGACACTGAGAACGAGCCAATGCTCGTTCTTTTTTTGTAAATTTCGATCGCGCGCACTACCGCTTCAAAGAACCTAACGGCCCTTTTAACAAAGGGTCGGTTAGCTGATCTTCAAAGAGCAGACCGACAATCTTCCCTTCGTCACTAACCACTCGGGCCAACGTTTGGCGGTTCGATTCCATTTGCAAAATAATCTCGCCGAACAAATCAGTGGCGTTCACATCCGAAAATGGATGCACCATGTCTGCAATCTGAGCGTTCTTTTCGGACACCATTAACTCGACTGTTCGCAAGTAGCCAACGGGCTCACTCTTATGCGACTTGAAAACTGGAATATCAGCCATTCTTCGCTGCCGAGCAAACTTTAACGCGCGGTCCCGGCTCGTGTTGATTGAGATTGCCTGAATCCGACTCACCGGTGTACAGATTTCACTAATTGTCTTCGACGCCACAAGAAAAAAACTTTGCCCGAGGTGCCGCTGGGTTGGGTGCAAAAGCCCAGCCTCTAGCCCATCTTCGAATACCTGCTGCAACTCTTTCCTCGCTAAGGTTAATCGCACTTTATTGGGCGATTGCCCCAACACTCCCTCAAGCAATCTCCCCATCCCCCACAGCAAAGCTGCAATCGGCGAAAACAACAC
The DNA here is from genome assembly GCA_938091115.1 of uncultured Pirellulaceae bacterium. GTDB lineage: Bacteria > Planctomycetota > Planctomycetia > Pirellulales > Pirellulaceae > Mariniblastus. Next base: position 5,778 of record CALKNI010000036.1, read on the forward strand.
AGTGAAAAACAAAACCAAAGGCGCAGAAAATCGCAGCAGAAAATTTGGGGCACGATAAAAGAGATTTTTCGGTAACAATTCACCGTAGACAAACAGCAACGGTGATAACAGGATCGGCGCTAACATCTCAGCGGCATTGGAACCAGTCGTCTGTTGAGCAAGCAACACAATCGCAAGACTTGTCAGATAATTTGCGACATTGTTGCCTATCAAGGTCGTCGCCACAAATAAAGTCGGGTTGTTAAACAACTTGATCAGGTACTGAGATATAAGATCACCGTCGAGCCCCGCGATCACGAACCGAACACGACTGGCTCGATAAAAACCTGTCTCGCACCCACTAAAAAACGCGCTCAGAAAAATCCCGAGCAAAAACAGCAGAACAGTCGTTAATAAGATCATCGTGTCTCTCCCTCTGCGCCGAGGACACGCACCTCAACCTGAAGGACACCACGTTCTTTCGCCTCAACCACGGAAAATGCAAATGGCCCCCATTCACACTGGTCTCCAGTTTCTGCCAACCTCTGCATCGACTCTTGAATGACACCACCCACAGTCACACTGACAGTTTCAGGAATCACAACCTCCAGCCTTCTCGCCAATTGCCTTAAACTCATGATTCCTGAAACTCTCCAAGTTCCTTTAGAGATTTCTTCGAGGGGTGGCATGTCCAACAGTCGTTCACTGCGACTTGGCGAATAGACAAAGACCGTTTCAAGAATATCCTCGATCGTCAGTACACCGATCGTATCTCCAAATTCATTTACGACCACGGTTACCTCGCGATCGCGGTGAGACATTTTCTCCAGCGCGTCGGCAACCGTCGCGCACCACGGAAGATACAAGACCGGTTCTGAAAAACGCTCAAGATTGTCTTGATCCAGATGGTACTGGTTATCCAGCCTAATCGCCTTTTCTATTTCGCGACTTTCCGGCTCTGTAATTAACAAATACCCACTCGCGGGAATTTCACCTTTCAAATCGGACAGTTTGACCGGAGGAGAAAATGAAACGAATTGAGTGCGCGGACGCATCCATTCTTCCACACGTATCGTCGACAGTTGAACAATGTTCTTCAACACCGCCTGCTCTTGCTTAATTACCGCTGCGTCTTTTCCGGAATGTTCAATCGCTCGCTCGAGATCACTCACCTCCATAAATGGCTCCGTCTCAAAACCGGGCCAAACGAGACGGCGTGAAATCAGATTGACCGAACGCAGAAGTGGCATCAAAGGATCGACTAACCGAACGGCAAATGTCAACGGAACACTTACCAAGGTCGCCAATTCCCTCGGTTTTAAAACCGCAACGCTCTTGGGCAACATCTCACTGAAAAAAATAATCGACAGTAATGAAATTGCCGCAAAAGAAATCGCCGGCGCTTGCCCGCCATCCGGGCTTTCCTCTATTTTGATTGCGCAAATCGAAGCAATTGAAAAATAGGCAATATTGATTACCAAATTCCAAAATAAAACTGCCGACAACAGCCGATCCGGTTTTAATAACAGAGCCGCGGCTGCCTGCTCAGCGAGTGATCCATTTCTCAAATGCCGACGATCTCGAGCCTGAATATAAAACAGCGCCGCCTCACTGGCTGAAAAAAAACCAGAGCAAGCCATCAACACCACCATGGTAATCAGCCATGGCAACAATTGAAAAATGCTATCCATTCTCCGCCGTTTTCGAACGTCCTGTAGAAACAAGGAATTCGCTCAATCGCGGGATCATCATCGCGGTTGTTGCAAATCCGTAAGTAAAACTCACCACCAACAATACTGACAAAAAGTTACCCAGCAACAAACTGGTAATCGAATAGAACATCGCAATCGGTAGAATGCCGCACGCGAGAACCAGGGCAGGGGAGGGGGTATGCCACCCCAAGGCTACGTACAATCCGATCGCTCCTCCGACGATGCAAGTCAAAAATGGACTCAACTGCGCCTCAACATTGCCGGTGAATGAAACCATCATCACCATCACGGTCACGACGCCAAGAAAAAGAAAGAACACAGTACCTAAACTCACACCGATTGCCTGGCGACTACCGCCATAAGACATCCCGCAGTGAACTCCAAGCATGGTCACAAAGAAGAACAGGACGCAAAGCCCAATGGATAAATATACCAGATTTTCACCTGACAAAGCGCCGTTGAACCACAAGTAGCCGCTTATCAAAATTGGCAATACGATCATATCGGAAACGACGTACAGCACGCCTCCAATTTTACCGAACAAAAACTCCCGTGGAGAAATATCGGTCACCATTAACAGATCGAGAGCACGCCCGTCACGTTCAGTGGTAATTGAAGTTACCGCCAACGCATTGACCATCACGATGCTCACCAAAATAAACGGAGCCAAGGGACGTGCTGCCAAAGGAATCGTCACCCCTGCATCCGCGGTGACACGGGTTGCCGCTCCTGAATCCACCAACGAAAAGACGGCAAAAAACACAAATGCAGCGAGTAGCCAGTAAGCGCCTCGGATGAATAGTATTTTCCGACCGTAAGCCCAAGTCTTCATTTCCCGCCAAAGGACAGGGTTATCCCAAACTCGCCGACTGTTTTGATTTGCCATTCGAGCGCGATCATCGACATGCCCGGTTCGCAAACCTTCCGACTGCTGGACAACTTCTTGTCCCGTCAGAGATTTTGCCACTTCGGAATTAACGGATCCCTCTCGATCATCAAAAACATTCATTCTATGATTGACCGACGCCTCTGCTTCTTCACTGGAGGGCTGACCACCCCGGACGTCACGGCTAGGGTTCCAGTACCTGACCTTCCAGATAGCGACTCCGCAAAGCAAGACTGAGATAAACGAAGAAAGCAATAAAAATGGTAAAACGGAAAAACTCCAGGTTGACGATACCGTCGGGTGGCTTGCAGCCATGATTGTCCGAACAGGACTCATCGCTCCAGCAATCTCCGCCCCTGTAAATCCAGCAGCCACAGGCCCCGCCAAACCAATCCCCTCACAAAGCCCAAGCCAAAAAACGATCCCCATCGCCACTAAGGCAAGTGTTTGAAATGTCTTCTCCCGCCACAAGGCAACGATGGCTCCCAGAGACCCGGCCGCAACGCACGTCATCAGCGTAACAGCAAACGTCCAACCAACTTGCTCAAAGGAGGTGCCACCAAACAGGACGATCAGCATGAAAATCGGCAGACTCGTAATGAGCATTACACCTCTGCTCAAAAGACTTGCAAACAACTTCCCAAGAACAAGTTCACTGTTGGTCAGCCGACTCATTAATAACAAGATCAGAGTTTGCCGATCTTTCTCAATTGCAATATTACTCGCAGCCTGAATCGCCGAAAGAAACATTACCAAGGCCAGCTGCAGCGGTGCGAGTATCTGAAATAAAATAGCGCCAAACCGCGCCATATCTCCAACGTTTTGAATGATCTGAGTCCCCTTCAAAATCATCCAAGCAGTACAAATCAAAAGCAGTAATGCGACTGCGTAAACTGTTCGCATTACATGGTGTCGCGGGCGACGGGGAGCTACTACAGCCTCACGGGTAAATACAGGACCGACTAACAAAATGGACTTTCAATGACGTTCGGAAATTTAAGCTCAATCGATGGAAAACCGAGCACTGATTATAACGTGAAGCATCGACAGTACGTAGATGAGCTGGAAAATACAGAACAATTCTGTCGGTTTTCTGATAAGATCGCACCTCAGTCCGTCGGAATTTTCAGAATTTCCATTCCAATTAATTCTCTTCAACTGTTACTTCGTTTCTCAGCCAGACCTCCGAACGGTTCACGACTTAATCCAAAATCGACTGTTACTCCGTCAAATCACAATTTTCACCAGAAACAATAGTCTTTTTCCGCATCTCGCCGCATGTCACAATGTCCAAATCTTAGACATGGCTACGAGACCTGATTAAAAGTTGGCTTTATTTGCATTTAGCACTCGAAAACTCAATAATCTCGCAACGTCGTACATCTTACAGTCGAGCAGGGCGGCTCCGGATTTTGGTGAACTTTTGAATCTAGATTCCTCAAAACCCGAACCTCCCCTTTTGGACAACGAAAGAGTCCAGGCAGTCTACTTGGAGCACTGCGTGGCACTTGAGCGTTTTCTGATTGGAGTACTGAGGGACGAAGCGGCTGCAGCAGACGCTTTGCAAACCACTTTTATTCGGTTACTTGAAAAGGGCCACTTGGTCCAGCAACAGGATTCGATGAAATCGTGGTTGTTTCGAGTTGCCTTTAACGAGGCTATGTTGATCCGCCGAAAGGATACAACAAGCAAGAAACATGCAGAGAATGTTGCTTGGAAATTACAAGGACAACTAGGAGCAGACAGGGGGGGCGACCATCGACTCAGTCAATCTGTTCACCACGCAATCCAACAAGAAGACATAAAACAAGTAAGAGCCGCCCTTGAGCAACTGCCACTCTCCCAAAGAGAAGTTGTAAAGAAAAGAATCTACGAGGGATTGAAGTTTCGCGAAATTGCGGATGAATTAGACGTTCCACTCGGTACGGTCCTTGCAAGAATGCAAGCCGCCCTGAAAAAACTTAAACCAATTTTAAAACCAACTGACGACCTGACATAAAAATTTAAAAGATCAATTTCACGATCATTGACGGCTTATTGAAATGAACCAATTTAATAACTCAAAACAAGAGTCATCTCTGTTCGATTCGGATCCAAAAAATCTGAATTGGCTCGCCTTCTGCTACATTGCGGATGAACTCGACCAGGCCGAGCGGGAAGAATTTGAAGCCCGTTTGGCAGAATGCGAAATTACCCGCGAAGCGGTCGTCGTCGCCATGAGAGATTCTCAAATTCTATACAAGACGTTGGAGCAAGACTCTCAACCGGTTGCTTCGGGCGTCACGCTGGCCGTTAAAGAGCCAAGCCTGGGACTGCGTTGGATGGCAACTCTGGTTGCGTCTGCCGCTGCTGTGCTGCTCGCCGTAAATAGCTGGTACTTCATCTTCCCTACCAACGGACCAATTGTGACAGTTGAATCTGACGGACTTGCTGCCGCTTGGGTCGAGACCCTCATCACTATGAGCAACGAAGAACTTGATGAATTTATTAACGAAGAAGTCCCGCAAACTGAAGTGGTGACTGACGGATCCGACGATTGGATGTTCGTAGCACTCGCGGAAGCCGATTCTTCAGAAAGCATTGATGGTGAAGCACATTAAGACAGTTTCAACTACCTTCGTTCTTTCTATTCTGATCCCACTGCTTCTGACTGGCCCGGGATTCGCGCAAAGCACCGAAAAAGCTGCACCCGATAAACTGGGCAAAGCTAAAACAAACAACACCAATTCCCCCGCCGCCTCGAAAAGTTCAGCCCAGCAACCCTCCAAGAAGCCTTCCAAAGCAAAGAAAGGACCCGCGACATCGCCCGACAAAAAGAAGCCCGTCAACGTTCCTGCCGCAAGACGTACCGAATTATTAAAATTCTGTGAACAACATCACGAAGAACTTCTCCCCCTGCTTGAATCACTGCGGAAGAAGCGTCCCGAAGAATTCGAAAAAGCGCTGCGGACACTCGATCGCGAAATCAACCAACTCCAAGCGGTTAAATCAAAAGACCGCCACGAAAAATTACTAGAACAGTGGGTGCTGCGTTCAAAAATTAAACTTCTCTCGGCGAAATTGGCGGTGCGAACCTCCAAAGAACAGCGAGTCAAGACTACAGCCAGCCTTACCAAGTTGATTGTCCAACTCCAAGATCTAAAACTCAAGCATCTGAGCGACGAGCAGCAGGCTACGCGAAGTCGACTCGCAAAAATCACTACGCAAATTGATCAACTCCGCGAAACTCGCGATGCTGAAATTAAAAAGCAAATAGACGCCCTCACCAAAAATGCCGAAAGAATACAAGCCGCGCAAAAGGCAAAAATTGCCGCTAAAAACAAAGCAAAGAATTCCAACAAACAGTTAACGACAAAACAAGAACCGGTTAAGAACAATCAAGCCAAGAAAAACTAAGTTAAAGAAACCCGGAGATAACAAAGGGTAATTTCTTAATCAACTGGTTTAGGGCAGCACACACGGGAGACACACTGTGCAACAAAATCGCAAACGACATTTGCTTAAGATGATTCTTCCAGCCACAATCATTTCCTGCTGCTGCGCAGTTGCGATCATTACGATTGATCGAGCCAATGGTGCTGCGGCAGAGTCTGTTTCCGCAGCAACGTCAACTTCGAATGAAAACTATTCAAAACCGATCCATTCGAAACCGATTGAAAGTGTGGATATCCGATTCAAAGAATCGGGAAATGACGAACTTCCCGATTTCCAAAAACACGTTGCTCCCCTTCTAGGGCGTTTAGGTTGCAACGGACGAGCCTGTCATGGTTCGTTTCAGGGACAAGGCGGATTCCAACTCTCTCTCTTCGGATATGACTTTCAATCTGACCATAAAGCGCTGCGAGAAGAAGGTACCGAAAGAGTCAACCTAAAGAACCCAGCGGAAAGTCTAATCCTGACAAAGCCAACCGACGAAGACGAACACGAAGGTGGGCTTCGCTATGACAAAGACAGTTGGCAATACAACCTTCTACAATCCTGGATTGCAGGCGGTGGAACTAACCCCGACTCAATCCACAAACTCGATCGCTTAGTCATTGAACCCAGCGAACTAATATTTAATTCACCTTCTGAAAAATTTGAACTCAAAGCAATTGCACACTGGAAAGACGGCACCGTCGAAGACGTAACGCCGTTGTGTCGATTCCACTCCAATAACGATTCAATTGCAAAGATCACTGAATCTGGCATCGTTTCGACAAACTCACTCTCCGGTGATACTCATGTTGTTGTTTCGTACGACAAAGCCGTCGTCCCCGTGCCCGCCATCCATCCCTACGCAGGCCAACCACTGAAATCCAACTCGGCGTTTCTTGGAACCTCGAAAATCGACCTCCTTACCGCTAAGAAATGGGAAAAACTCAATCTACAACCTTCGCAATTGTCCGATGACACAACGTTCCTGCGGAGAGTCTGTATTGATATCACGGGTACGCTTCCAACAGCAGATGAAATCAGGCAATTCGTCGCAAGCGAAGATTCTCAAAAACGCAAAAAGAAAATTGACGAACTCCTGAATTCTCCTGCTTACGCGTCGTGGTGGACTACTTTTTTCTGCGACATGACCGAGAACAACTCAAGACAGTTAAGTAACATTGCTTTTGACAGCAATCTTCCAAGTCAGCAATGGTACGACTGGATCCACAAACGCGTCAAAGACAACACTCCCTACGATGAAATGATCGAAGGGATCGTCCTTGGCATCAGTCGCGACAGCGGCGAAAGCTACATCGATTTCTGTGAACGCATGCAGGAAACCTCCGCAAACGAATCGTTCAGCGAAACCGAAACGATGCCCTACTATTGGATGCGAAGAGAATTTAGAGACCGAGAAACCATGGCCATTAGCTTTGCCCATGCTTTCCTGGGTTTGAGAATTCAGTGCGCCCAATGCCACAAACACCCATTCGATCGATGGAGTCAAAAGGACTTCAAGGATTTTTCTAAGTTTTTTAGCGGCATCAATGTGCGGCAGTACTCGGGCGGAACTAGCCCGGAAGACAAGCAAGATTACATCTCCATCCTAAAAAACCTCAACATTGAACCCGATCGTAAAAAAAACCCCAATCTCCAGCGTCAACTTCGCGAAGCTTATCGCAAAGGTGAGACAACGCCATTTGGATTTCTTTCTATCGACTCCCCTAAGCTCACAAGGGAAGAACTCCGCGAGCTGCAAAAGCAATTAAAAGCCGAAAAGAACTCTAAGAAAAAGAAGAAAAACAAAAAACCAACTATCGCTGAGGCAACACTACTTGGAAGTGACACGATCGACCTTACCGAGCATGAGGACGTGCGAACACCGGTGATGGAATGGATGAAACAAAGTGACAATCCATTTTTCGCCAAGGCACTGGTCAATCGCGTTTGGGCTCGATATTTTGGCGTCGGCATTGTCGACCCGGTCGACGACTTAAACCTTGCCAACCCACCCAGCAATGCAGCGTTACTCGACCACCTTTCTCAAGAGTTCATTAATCATGACTTTGACCTCAAATGGTTGCATCGGGAAATCACCAACAGCCAGACCTACCAACTAAGCTGGGTTCCAAACTCGACGAACGAAAACGATCGCCGAAACTTTAGTCGAGCGATCCCCAGACGCTTGCCGGCCGAAGTAATTTTCGATTCGATTGCATTTGCAGCTTCTAACCCGGAGGCCAATCGCTCATTTAGAAATTCTGTTCAAGGACGAGCAATCTCAATCCCGGGAACGGTGACAAATGTCAAACGCACCAAGAACTCAACGGACGCCTCGTTCGCCCTGAAGGTCTTTGGCCGGTCCGAGCGAGCGAGCAGCTGTGATTGCGACCGCTCAGAGGAAACCAGCCTTATTCAAACGGTTTACATGCAAAATGATCGCGACATTCATCTCATGCTTACACAAAAGGATAGCTGGCTAAATCAAATGGCCCAGCAAAACACAGCCAACAATCAGGCAGTGACGGCTCAACAATCGCTCGATTCTTTAAATGATCGCATTGCAAAAATGGAACTTAAGAAAGCAAGCTTCAAGCAATCAGAGAACAAAAAGCAGCTTCAGAATCTGAGTAAACAAATCAAGACTTTGGCAAAAACCAAACGCAGCTGGGAAGCAAAACTTGCAACCGCTCAAAAGTTAAAGGGCGATTTGAATGTGCAGCAAGTTGTAGAAGAAGCATATTTAAGAACACTGAGCCGTTTCCCAACCGAGGAGGAATTGGCACGCTGCAAACAGCACATCCTGGAAGACGAGGATCTCGTGAAGGGAGTTACCGGAGTCCTCTGGGCGTTGGTAAACACTAAAGAGTTCATTGTAAATCACTAAATAAAATTTCTATTAGATTTCCACCGACAAAAAGCAGGTGCAAAAATGGGTTTCCATCGACAATGTGACGGCGTTACACGTCGCGATGCAATCAAGGTTGGCGTCCTCGGTTCTACCACGGGGCTGACCATGAGCAATTTTTTAAAAATGGCCGATGCAGGGCAAGTTAATTCAAAGGCAACCTCGAAGGCCGCGATTTTTATCGAGCTACCCGGTGGCCCTTCGCACATGGACACCTTCGACCTTAAACCAAACGCACCGTCAGAATTCCGCGGGAAGTTTAACCCAATTAAAACGAACGCACCCGGTGTAGAAATTTGTGAACACCTTCCGAAACTAGCCAAGTGTGCTGACAAATTTGCAGTTCTTCGTGGAGTCTCTCACTCACTCGGAGCACACCCTCTTGGACAGCAATTTGTTTTCACCGGCAACCGCCCCAACCCCTCACTCGACTATCCTGGATATGGAAGTGTCGTAGCAAAAGAAATGCAAAGTGATGATGACCTGCCCGCCTACGTTGCAATCCCCAAAGCCAAACAGGGACCAGGGCATCTTGGAGTTAAATATGCATCGCTTCAAACCAACGCAACTCCCAGATTTGGCTCACCGTTTAGCGTCCGTGGAATCACCCTTGGAAACGGCGTCACGATGGATGAAATGCAGCGACGCTCGAGTCTCCTAAAAGATCTAGACCGCACTTTTGACACCATCAAAGACCGCGATGATCTGCTTAGTGGACTAGATAAATTTAGCCAAAAAGCATTTTCGATGATCACCTCGAACCGGGCGCGTGACGCATTCAACTTGAGTAAAGAAGCTCCGAATTATGCCAAATTGTTCGGCGAAGACGACTTCAGTCAAAGCTGCATGCTGGCCTCCCGTCTGGTCGAATCCGGTGTCAAATTTGTAACCGTTTCTCTCGGCGGTTGGGACACGCACTCGGATAACTTTTCGAAACTCCAAAACAATTTGCTTCCAAAATTAGATGCGGGGCTCTCTGGACTTTTTAACGGATTAGCCGCCAAGGGGCTACTTGACTCAACAACGGTGTTTGTCTCGGGAGAATTTGGCCGGACGCCAAAAATCAACTCGCGTTCAGCCGATGGAGGTCGCGACCACTATCCACGCTGCATGTTTATGTTAATGGGAGGCGGGCCCGTCAATGGCGGTCAAGTGATCGGCGAAAGTGACGCCACCGCAGCAGGACCAAAACACGAAGGAATCAACCCTGAAGACGCAGCCGCTACGTTCTTTAGAACGTTAGGTATTAACCACAGAAAAGAATATGACACATCGATCGGCCGGCCGATCTCAATTGTGCGTGATGGAAATGTCATTCCCGGACTCATTGGCTAACAAGTGCGTTGATTTTTCCAGTAGTAAATCTTAGAGATGCTCAGCCCGGCTTCCCTTTCTGGGGTCGGGCTTTTTTAACGTAAAATCATTTTCGGTATTATCGAAGGCAGTTCTTACAACAAACATCTTTTAACGTGATCTCAAGGATTCAACGATCGCTTTGAAACTGGCGTCGCAATTCACCAAGAGTGTTGATGGAGGAGTCTCCCAGGATTTCCGCAACCCTCGACTCCTCTGAAACGTCAACAAACTTCTTTCCACCTTGATTTTCAAAAACCTGCCGGTTGGACAGTAAGTCCATAAACCCATCTGCGTTGTAATCAAAAAATGCCGTGATTGGCCGCGTTACTTCGGAATCTCGCGCCTCCTGATCTACTAAGCCCATCGTTGTCGTAGCATTTTCATACGCTCCATCCCGAAACAAAAACAGGAACCGACGACCATCTTTGGTAGTCACAGCGATGTCCAAATCCTGATCTTGATCGATGTCCTCCAGATCCATGGAGTAAAACGAATGATCATCAATATCTACTCCTTTTTCTGCGAGCAGAATCTGTAATTGCTCCTTGACCGGCGCTTGACTCTTTCTTTCCAGCTCAGTATCAATCTGCCACAACCTAATCGATGTTGGTACGCCCGAAGATTTTGGAGGTATCGAGCTAACCAGCTCATTTTCCGAACGATATTGAGTGATGCCTCCCTCTTGATTAAATCCAGTCGCTGCCAGCAACAATCGAATCGACCAGAAGTTTTTCCGCTTCTTAGAAAACTTCATCGACCTGACGATACTGAACTCTGTACTGACAACATCAACTCCTGCTAAATAGTCGAGTAACTCGCCAAAGAAAATATCAAAATCATCCGTCTGTTCCCGGTGTTCTTCTTCGGTCGAGACACGTTGCCGCGTATTAAACGGAGGTAATTCGTTACTTTCCCATGGAACGAGTTCGGGTATCGCCCCTTCAAACTCCCCACGAAGAAGATTTTTCAATGCCGGCACGTCGCGACTTGCCCATGCCGCGACAAAAGGAATTCCAATTTCAGATGCCGTTATCTCTGCTGCCTGCTGAGCGTTGGTGACACGACCGTCATCGTCAGGAACGAACGCTAACGAATACAAAAAAACCACCGCTACCAGCAGCAAAATAAAGATAAAAATGGCAGCAAGTGTATTAAAGAGACTTTTCATTTTTGGAATTCTGCGACCAAATACATACAATTGGCTTTTATTAAAACAAATCAAACTGGCAAGTGAAACGGGAAAATGGCGGTTCTAAATTACAAAGGCACTATTTTCTACCAACGAATTTTCAAGTAATGACAACTTCGATCGCGAAGCTAGGCGTGGTAATTTACTTGCACATCAGACATTTTCGCACTTCAAGCAGTTAAAATCGTCAATATTATGTTCATTTCATTGAATAAAGACATAATCGCCGATTCTAATAGGTGTTAGTCGTCTAATTCGCCGCCACACACTCCGCTAACTATGAAACTCAGCCAATCCATCTCAGGAGCCCTGCTAATCGTCGTTGCGGCGTTTCTCGGCTTGGCGCTGGTCTATCTTCCAGGTTGGGTTCTGCTCAATTACGAAAGAGCCACCAAGCTTGGTCTTGGGTGGCTATACCTCACTGTCGTCCTTCTCGGCGCTTGCCTGCTAATTGGCAGTGCAGGGTGGACATTCTGGAAGCTCTGGGGAGCGTCGGTCGCCAAAAAGAAACGTAAGCTGCGACGGAACAAGAACCCAAGTCAACTTACTAAAGGACAGCAAGAGTCTGAGATTGAAGAAAATCTTGAGCAAGTACAGCGACTTTCCCAAGAAGTCGATACGGAGGCTCAGCTAAAAACTCAACTCGCTCCACTGGTCAAGGAAATTGAACAAAAGCGAGCTGCTCAGACGCTGGAGATTGTTTCCTTCGGCACCATCTCAAGTGGTAAGTCGTCTGTCATGAACCTCCTAGCTGGACGTGACGTTTTTGCCACCGATGCCCGCGGGGGCACAACTGTTACCCGAAATGAGATCCCTTGGCCCGGCATTGACCAGGTCACCTTAGTCGACACACCCGGGCTTGGGGAAGTCGATGGTGCCGCTCACGTCAATATCGCAGCTGAATCAGCCAAGGATGCCGACCTCGTAATTGTAGTGGTCGATGGCCCGGTAAGACAAAGTGAACACGAACTGCTGACCAAGCTAGGACAAATGGAAAAACGGGTGATTATCTGTCTTAACAAATCAGACTGGTACTCCCCCGCTGATCAAGAAAAACTCGTGAACCAGATTTTCCGGCAAACTGGAAATTTCGTTAATCAAAAAGACATCGTTTGCATTCAAGCCCAAATGGGACATCGCACCCGCCGTAGAATCCTTGCCGACGGCACCGAGGCGGAAGAGACGGTCGATGTGGAACCAAATATCGAACCACTTGCGTCTCGTATGCTACAAATTGTCAAAGACGATGGCAAAGACCTGTTAGTCGCTAATTTACTGTTAAGATCGCGTGGGCTCGTTGAAAAAGCACGAAACAACGTGCAAGATGCAATTGACCAAAAAGCCTGGAGAGTTGTTGATAAATACATGTGGGGCGCAGGAGGAGTTGCAGCGCTTAGCCCGTTTCCAGCCATCGATCTAATTGCTGGCTCAGCAATTTCAACCAAGATGATCATCGATCTCGCCGAGGTCTACCAGCAAAAAGTAGATCTTGAAACAGCTTCCAAATGGCTGGGCGAAATGGGCAAAAACTTGATCGGAGTCCTCGGGGCTCAGGGAGCGACAGTCGCAATCAGTGCCGTGGTGGCCTCGCTCATCAAGACAGTTCCATTCGCAGGAACGATTGCCGGAGGTGCCCTCCAGGGAGCGACTCAGGCTTTAATTACAAAATGGATCGGTGCGGTCTTCATTGAGTACTTTAGCAATGAAATGAAAGCGCCAGAAGGTGGTCTTGCGGGGCTCGCTCGAAGAAAATGGGAGCACGTAACAACCGTCGATGAATTACGGAAACTCGTTCAAACTGCAAGAGAAAAACTCAGTGATTGATTGCCTTGACTCAACAATACACAGGACTTAATTAACCTTGAACGATACTCATTCCAGCCAAGACCTGAATTATCAGGATGCAGTCAAAGCCGTTGAAAAAACGCTTGCCGACCTCCAAGGTTGCCCAGCAAACGAGCGTGAGCAACTGCAAGCTGACATCGCTCAACTCAACGAGATGCATGAGAAGTTAACTTCGGGCCGAATTGAAATTGTAATTTTTGGTGAAATTAGCACCGGAAAGTCCGCACTAGTAAATGCGCTCATTGGAAGCCAAGTCGCCGATGTCGATGTGCAGGGCGGATGGACGAAGCAAGTTTGGGGTACCACTTGGAATGGTGCTGGATACCGATTACCTAGCCTAGAAAAATCTGAAATCGTTATCATAGATACGCCCGGGATTAACGAAGTGGGTGGCGCGGATCGAGCACAATTGGCCGAGATAACAGCAAGGCAAGCTGATCTTATTTTATTTGTCACCGACTCAGACCTAAACGACACCGAGTATGTAGCACTCGTCGAACTCGCTGCCATTCAAAAACCGATTCTATTTGTATTCAACAAAACGGACCTTTATTTAGCAGATGTCAAAGCCACGCTGATTGAGACTTTGCAGGGTCGAATCGACGGTCTAATCCCACCCGACCACCTTGTCCTAACCACTGCCGATCCCCGCGAAATTGAATATGCAACCGAACAACCCGATGGCAGTACGCAATCCGTTTGGAAAAAACCCGCGCCTGACATTAGCGAATTGAAGCTGCTAATCCTTCAGACTCTTGAGAATGAAGGACTTGGGTTAATCGCCCTAAACGCGGCAATGTACGCAGCTGATAAAAGTGATCGCATCTCCAGCCTCCGAGTTGAATTGCGCAACCGACAAGCCGATCAGGTGATCTGGACGATGGCTGCCACCAAGGCGGTTGTCGTTGCAGCAAACCCTATCCCAATAGTCGATCTCCTCGGCGGTCTCGCTGTCGATGCGGTTATGATTGCAACCCTCTCTAAAGTTTACGGACTGACATTCACAATGAGCCAGGCACGCGGCTTAGCAAAAACCATCAGCGCTGCAGGGGGAATCTACGCACTCGGAGAACTTGCTAATTACGGAGCAAGTTTTTTTAAGTTGGTGACCGGCACTTTAGGAACCGCCTTAACCCTGATTCCTCAAGGAGCCGCAGTTGGATTTGGCTCTTACATTATTGGAAAATCGGCAAAACACTATTTTGAACACGGAGGAACATGGGGGACGGGCTCCGCTAAAAGCGTGGTAAAAGAAATTTTGGCAACCACCGACAAGAATTCTGTCATGAACCACCTGAAAGACGAAATACGACAAAAACTCAAATCGAATCGTCACTCAAAACTCGGCCCCTCCAAACAATAGGATTTGAAATCCATACAACCCGAAATCTCGTTAAAGTTCGTTTTTTGATTTTCTCACAAATCGAATTTCTGGTCGCTTCAAATATTTTTTGGTGCCACCATTGGCGATGAACTTATCTTTAGGAAACAAGGAAAGAAACCTTAATCCCCTATCGAAACATGTTAAAAAAAATCAAGCCAATCTTTTACCGCCTTTTTAGAGAGGAAGAAGGTGCCGCAACCACTGAGTACGCCGTGATGCTCGCCCTGATCATCCTATTTGGAATTGGAGCCATTCTTGGAACCGGACAAGTACAAAAGATCCTCTGGGAAGACACTGCAGTTGAAATACAAGTAATCAAGTAGGTATTCGTCAGAATCGCGACACTCCCCCCTCAGAAACAACTGACTGAGTCCAACTCACTAACCTGAAATTGCTCCTGCAAGTCGCGATTCCGACGAAAAGCAACTAGGCAATCCCAATAGACGGCCCCCTCTGATTGTGATTATCATTGCGGGCTAGAAAACTAGCGAATGATCGCGATTGCATTGAGGATTAAATTAGTGCCTAGCCCTGACTCTTGTTCAATATTATTTGTTTGCCTCGGCAATATCTGCCGCTCCCCTGCCGGTGAGGGTCTGCTGCAACACTCTCTCAACGCCCTCCAACTGCAGGACAGTATTGAAATCGACTCAGCTGGTACCATTGGCTACCACACCGGCAAACTCGCTGACCATCGCATGCGAAGCGCCGCACTCAATCGCGGAGTGCAACTTCAAAGTCTATCAAGAAAAATCACCGTCGAAGACCTTCACTCATTCGACCTTGTGATTGCGATGGATCGTGAAAATTTAGCTGACATCCAAAGAATGACGCCAGAACCAACTGCGGAGTTAAAACTACTAAGTGATTTCCTGGGAGACGAGTGGCCTTCTGATGTCCCGGATCCGTACTATGGTGGAGATGAGGGATTCGAGTATGTCCTGGACATGATTGAGGCTGCGTGCCCTGCAATCATCCATTCCATCTCCCCGTGAGAAGCTTCAGAAAAATTGGCACGGCAGCCTATCATGACCGATTTTGAAACACAGCCAAAATTGCTTCAGGCAATTCAAAACACCATTGCACTGAGTGGAGAAACTCAATCCGACCTGTCACCAATCCGTCCTTGCTCCATTGATTCCTTTAAACGAATTTCCGGTGGATGCATAAGTAGCGCCGCTCTACTCAAACTAAATGATGGAAGACAATATTTTGTCAAATCAAGCCACCACGATTTGGCGATGTATAAAGCAGAACAAAATGGCCTGGAGGCCATTCGAGACACGCAAACCATACGTGTCCCGAAAGTCATTGGAACGGGGAGTACTCAATCCGGCAGTTCTTACTTAATTCTTGAAGCAATTGAAACAGAAAACTCCAACTCAGTTTCGGAAGTTGAATTGGCTCGCTCGCTCGCTCAGATGCATCGCCAAACACAAGCAACTCGTTTTGGTTATCCGCAATCAAACTTCATCGGCAGTGCGATTCAAGTCAACACCTGGGCAAACGACTGGAAGACTTTCTTTGTCGAAAACCGCTTACGCCCCCAAATAAAAATGGCTCAAAACCGAGCACTCACCACAACGCTATTCAACCGGCACGCGGAGAAGTTACTTTCTAAAATAGGAGATTTTCTTAACGATTCGTCACTTCCGGTACTCATCCATGGAGATCTCTGGGCCGGCAATGTTATCGCCGCGAAAGGAGGACTACCTGTCTTGATCGACCCGGCGGTTTCCTATTCGGATCGAGAATCCGAATTTGGAATGACGACACTGTTCGGTGCCTTTGGAGACGAATTCTATGAAGCCTACGACGAATGCTGGCCGCTCATGGATGGGTGGCAGGAGAGGGTGAAAATTTACCAACTCTACCACCTACTAAACCACCTCAACCTCTTCGGAGCCTCCTATTTCGAATCTTGCATGAATACGCTGAAGCAATTCTCCTAAATCTTGAGCCATTATCTCTCAAAACTCTGGCTACCATTCCGTTCCGCCTATTTTCGTCTTGGATCCTCCACATCATTTTGCGTAAAATCCTCGGGGGTCTTGGGTTTTACACGTTTACGACCTCCAGCGATCAGCTCGTCAATCCATTTTTCAAATTGCGCTTTTCTGTATTGGTCACTTTTTATGCAATTCACCAAACGAAGTGTTTTACTAACTCTCCTGTCCGTCATTGCATTGCCAACCCCACAACCCTCAACGAGCCGATCCGCCACGCAAGAACGTAATGTTTCTCGGAAAACAGAGAACGAAACAGTCCGATTCGCCACGTTCAATGTCTCATTTTATCGCTCGGCGGCCGGACAACTTAAACGCGAATTGGCGGACGGCAATTCTGAAAAACCTAAAAAGATCGCAGAAATTATTCAACGAGTCAGACCCGACGTAATTCTATTGAATGAGTTTGATTATGATTCGGCTGGCAAGGGAATAGAGTGTTTCCAAAATAACTATCTCGCAAAATCACAGAACGGAAATCCACCGATCCT
>CALKNI010000037.1 GCA_938091115.1 uncultured Pirellulaceae bacterium
ACCTCGAGGAGCTCGCGTTGGTTGATCGTGATCGGAAAAGATTACAACAACTAGGACTTGATTTCGAAAACCTAGCGACCAGTCTTCCAAACGCGGAAGCCTGCCTGACACAACTACAAAAAGCCAGTATGTATCTCGATACACGTGGTTTTGTATCTGGCCGGCTAAATTGGAAATCCAATAGCTCGGCCCTGCAATCTCAAATTCCCCAACAGCCTTCCATTATAGAAAATCAGATTTTCAATAACGGCACTAATTCGATTACCACTTACGAAAATGCGCTTGCCGATCTCGATTGCGCGATTCTGGCGTCTGAATTCATGGAACTTTCACTCAACAGTTCGCTTTACAACACACCTGATTTTTCCGCGCAGCAAATCGCTCGACGGAAGAAAATGGCGACACGCATGACTGCAGTTTTAATTTACCACCGAATGGAAATCCACCAGCTCGCTGGTAAAGAGAAGGCAGCAGATCGAGACCGAGTGTTAATCCAGAATCTTGGATTTGAGGCAAATGGCAGTCTTTTTTAGGCGAGACGTTCTTTAAACTTTCTACTCCTCGGGTCGGCTGCTG
The DNA here is from genome assembly GCA_938091115.1 of uncultured Pirellulaceae bacterium. Lineage (GTDB taxonomy): Bacteria > Planctomycetota > Planctomycetia > Pirellulales > Pirellulaceae > Mariniblastus. The sequence continues at coordinate 577 of CALKNI010000037.1, forward strand.
CTCAGTAAATTCGGCTTACCTTAGGTTCTTTGCAACTCTTCGATTAGGAAGTCTTAATCGAATTGCCACTCAAAAAGTACCAGGCAGTAATCAGCAGGGCAATCGAAAGGGTTGCCCTGCCAGTGCCGGTGAGATTTTGCGTTATTCCCCCCATTTCCCTTGAAACTTGTTGGGCAATATCACCAATTGAGTCTGGTAAAGAATGCATGATTTCTCCATTCCATTCTGGAACGTTTTCGAAAACTACCTCAGTATTTCGTTTAAATTTAGGTTTTCCGACTGCCGGGGAGTGTTGCCCCCTGTCAACTAAAGAGCAAGTTTCAATCGCTTCCCCAAATTCCAGCCGATTGTAGGGATATTTCAGCTGAAAAATGGGAGTTTCGCTTGACCGCCAGCGTAAAAAACAGATCCACCCTTTCGCCTGTAACAACAACAGGAATCTTCCGTCATTCTACAAAGGCGGATTCCAAACTCGAAAAAGTCAAAGATTACTAAAAACTATTGCAGGAAACCCAGCATTTCCTATAGTTCCAAATGGATTTCACCGAAATTTACATTACGACTTGCAAACGACGTGGATTCCGGATAATTTTCTATTCCACAGGTGCTCGTCAGAGTATTTCAGGCGCTGTAGCTCAATTGGTTAGAGTCCCGGACTGTCGATCCGGAGGTTGCGGGTTCGAGTCCCGTCAGCGTCGCTTAAATGCCTTGGTAATTTTTACCAAGGTTTTTTTATGCGCGGCCTAGAGAAGGCAACCTAGACGAAAATCTTGGTGGGACTCATCGTGCCGCAAAACTGCACGATCTTAATTCAGTATTTAATCTAATAACCAAGCGATCTCATATTAGATGATGGACGCAGCCACTGGCGTGCCTTACAATCCGGCGTCGTCTTCGTTACCGCTTGCAATTGACTCAAAGGATGATCGATTCAATTGCGTCCGCAAGAGATGTCCAAGATGTCTCCCGATCGCATTATCAGCGACCGACGATTACGGCCGAAGTTTCGCTTGCTTACCTACTTAAACTGAATCTTTTTTCAGTTGCGCTGAGCGCCTTGCGAAACCGATAAACTTTCAGTTTGCCAGGGAAACGGCATGGCAAACGCCCGAACTCGTTTACGAAAAGGCGGCAAGATGACGAATGGAACTCGGACCTTTGAATACTCGATTCGAAAATCGAAATCGTGTCCCGTCTGCGGAGAATCATCTTACTCCAAGGACGGAATTCACCCTCAGTGTGCTGTGCAGTTAGCCGACGAATCTAGAAAAGAGCAATTACACGCGGCGCGTAAAGCGAGCCAGGCCGGCGAGCCAAAACAAAAATCTTGGAACAAGCAATGCCCTCAATGCAAATCACAACTGCACGTAAGAAGAAAAGAGTGTGATTGTGGACACGTTTTTCGCCAAACCAAAAGTCCATCGAAAGGGTAAGCCGTGGCGCCGATTTTGAGCATTTTACTTTGGGTTGGAATCGCTGTCGGCGGCCTATTCCTACTCATCGTTTTCTTTTCGTTCTTAAATTTCGGCGCTCTTTGGTTTCGCGCGCTCACCTCCGGCGCGCCAGTCAAAATGGTTCATCTAATTGCAATGCAATTCCGACGAGTCGATGCCTCGCGGGTTATCAATGCAAAAATCATGGCACACCAGGCAGGTATTCAATCGAATGAGACATCCGAAATCGCGACCCAAAATCTCGAAGCACATTATCTCGCCGGAGGTAACATCGATCGCGTAACGCAAGCCATTATTGCGGCTGAACGGGCAAATATCGATCTCGATTTCGATCGCGCTGCGGCAATCGACCTGGCTGGTCGCGATGTATTGGAAGCGGTTAAAACAAGTGTTTACCCCCGGGTTATCGAATGCCCTGACCGCAGCTTCACCGATAAGTCGACTCTAAGTGCAATCTCAAAAGACGGAATTGAACTTCGAGTTCGAGCCAGAGTCACGGTTCGAACCAACCTCGATCAGTTGATTGGAGGAGCGACGGAAGAAACCATCATTGCCAGAGTAGGAGAAGGAATCATTACCTCGATCGGATCCTCAAAGGATTATTTAGAGGTCATGGAAACGCCCGACCGTATTTCTAAAGCCGTTCTCGATCGGGCACTCGATAGCAATACGGCATTTGAAATCGTCTCCATCGACATCGCTGACATTGACATTGGAGATAACATCGGCGCGCGTCTTCAAGCTGACCAAGCCGAAGCCGATACACGTGTTGCTCAAGCGCTCGCCGAAAAGAGACGCGCTGAAGCAGTCGCGGTCGAGCAGGAGAACAAAGCAAAAGTTGTTGCCAATCAGGCGACCCTTGTCGCGGCCGAAGCAACCGTTCCTCTAGCAATTGCAGAGGCATTCAGAGAGGGGAATATTGCCAGCCTTGACCCAGAGTCAGAAGACTTCGGCAGGTAATCTCCTTTTCTAGTCGCCTTCAGCTCGGCAGCATTGTTTTCGTTCAACTTGGCGGAGTGCTAGAGTAGGCCGCAGCCAACCCCTTGAGACGTTTGATCATCGAAAATAAACCGTTCCGACGCTGCGGACTCAGGTGCTGATCCAGCCCCAATTGCTTTAAAAACTCTCCGACATTGGAATCAACAATCTGAGCCGTCGTCTGGTGAGAATAGAAGGCCAGCAGAATGACAATCAAGCCCTTTACAATGATTGAATCGCTGTCTGCCTGAATTGTCATTGGCTGGTCGACTCCATCAGGCAGGGCCGTTACCAGCCAAACCGTACTCATGCAGCCTTCTACAATATTCTCTTCGGTTTGCAACTCGACCGGCAGCTTAGGGAGCTCCCTCCCCAAATCGATCATGAAATCATAACGCTCATCCCAATCCTGAAGGTCTTCGAAAGTCTCAATAAGTTCTTCAGTGCTGGGCGGGAAATCCGACATACCAATGATCCAAAAACAAGTCTATAAAACGCGATCTCATGCTAACAAGCATTTTAAAAAGAGCGACCCCGGCAAGCTCAAACCGTGTTTTTTAACCAGGCGTTAACTGAGCTCAAGCGGAATCATGGCTTAAATCCACGCCGCCCTCATCTACAACCATTTTCCTAACGCACCCACTTCAACACAACACCTGTCTCCGAACAAAAGAAAGTCGGGGTTAATAGTGGAAGTGATTTTCAGGGGCGTAGAAGGGATCGGGAGCGAGCTCCGGCACGTCAAGCGGTGCAGCGGATGCTACCGTTTGCATCGCTGCAGTCTGCTGAATAACCTCTTGCGCTAAACTTCGGTAATCTTGAGCGCCATTGGAATCATTCGAATACTGGAAAATTGACTGACCGTAACTCGGCGCCTCTGCCAATCGAATGTTACGCCTGATTCTCGTGTCAAAACTATAAGCATTGGACCAAATGGAATCGGTCAACCGCTGATCCTCAAAAAACAGTTCGACATCCTCTACAACTTCATTAGCTAACCTCGTTCCAGTTTCAAACATGCAATACACCACACTCGTTAACTGAAGCACGGGGTTTAAGCGACGACCCACCAATTCGATTGTTCGGAGCAATTTACTCAAACCATGAAGCGCAAGAAAATGAGGCTGTAGTGGAAGAAACACTTCATCAACCGTCGTCAGCGCATTGAGTGTCAAAATCCCCAGAGAGGGAGGACAATCAAAAATAATGTAATCAAACTTTTCGCTCACTTCTGCCATGCGATCACGCAAGATGATCTCTCGCCCAACGGCACCCGCTAATTCCATCTCAGCAGCGGCAAGATCAATATGAGCCGGACTCAGCCAAAGATTTTCGTCCACCAAATGCCGAACGTCATCCAATCCAACATCCGCAGTCAAAACGTCGTAGACAGAAAGATAGTCCTCTTCCATTCCGAAACCGAGATGAAGAGACGCATGAGCTTGCGGATCCAAATCAATCAGCCAGACTCGATTGCCTGCTTCAGCCAGCGCAGCACTTAGATTTACGGCAGTCGTTGTTTTTCCAACACCACCCTTTTGATTGATAACCGCAATACTTCGCATCGTGGAAACTCCTTTTTCCTCGGGCTTTTACTCGGTAAGAGTTCGAAAGTATACGACGAAACAGTTGCCTGCTCCAAGTCGAATCCGGTTTCCGTTATGCTAGCGGTAAGTTATGCCTGTAATTCCTACGAACAAATAAAGCTAACAAAACGAATTCTCATGAAACTCTTTCGATTTCAAAAAGGCTATTCCCCCTTTGTGGTCAGTAATCCGCACAGTGGCGTATTTATTCCACCTGAAATTGCGGAGAAAATGACCGAAGAAGGCCTCAGGAAAACGGATACAGACTGGCACCTCACGCGACTTTACGATCTCCCCGCGATCGAAAGCGGAGCAATGATATCTGCCAATACTTCGCGTTACGTCATTGACCTCAACCGATCTGCGGATGATCAGGCCCTCTATCCAGAGCAAATTTCGACTGGCATTTGCCCCAACTCTACTTTTCGAGGCGATGCGATCTACCAACCTGGAGAAGAGCCAAGCGAGACCGAAAAGAAAAACCGTATTGAGCACTACTGGAAACCCTATCACGCTCAACTGGAAGCCGAGCTAAAACGGCTGATCGAAAAGTTCGGTTTCGTGGTTCTTCTCGATGTCCATTCAATTAAACAACGGGTCCCAAGGTTGTTTGAAGGGGATCTACCTGATTTCAATTTCGGCACGAATCATGGAAAATCGTGTGGAGCGGCATTCCAAGAACTGATTGAGGAATTTGCTGAGACCATTAGCGATTACTCACATGTCACTAACGAACGTTTTGTCGGCGGCTACATTACCCGGCATTACGGAGCGATGGAGAACGTTCATGCAGTCCAACTGGAACTAAATCGTTCAACGTATATGGACGAAGCAACGCTCGAATGGGATTTTGACAAATCGGTTGATGTCATCCCCGTCATCGAGAGATTCGTTATTTCGCTAATGAAATGGGCGGAGAACCACCCCGCCAAGAAAACTTTTTAAACGAAGCGTAATTTAAAAAGCGGTAACTGGCGAAGCTGACGAGTGCAGTAAGCGCTAGCCGGCAAGCCAATTCGTCCAATCCGATTCGCTTTGCTCTGTTTGTTGCGTCAATCGCGTCTTTTTCATTAGTTCTGAGAGATGTTCCCAGCGGTGAACGATGTAGTCAAAACGCCCGGCTAATTCGAATTTTAGAGTCTTGCAAGCTTCCGATGCGTCCTCTCCGTTTTCTGGATTTAGAATCAACGTCTCAACGGCAGCTCGCACGGCTTCGTAACTTTTTACAATATCTGATTGCAGCTTCATTAAGTGGAGTTGCTGACAGTTGACCTGAGATGCCTGCTGCGATAGATGCTTTATCCTCATTTCAAAATCTTTTTCTTGCAACTCAGTAGCCGCCTCCCACTCGCTGATCCTTAGCTCGAGTAATTCTTCGTTCTGGTAAAGTTCGTCTTCTTTTACCGAGAGCCGCTCAGCGAGCTGCTGAATCTGGCTTGCAGACTCAACCACCGACTCAAGAATACTCGCATCACTAGAAGAACAATTCGGGGTTGTGCTGGGGTCGATTCGAAGAGTGATCAACTCCTCTCCTCGATGGGTAGTCCCATCACCTAAACCAGCACTCTCGCTGGCCTCAGGGCTTTCTTTATTGAAATTACTTTGGGCGAGATCGAATCCATGTCGCGCACAGATCGCTTGCAGGATCGTTCGTGGATTCGTCTCGGGCTGAGGCACATTTTGGGCTGAATTCATTAATTTCACACCGCTGTTCTAAGAGCAAGAAAAAGCGTCTATCTCAGTTTTCGGCATTTTCGCCTTAAAACGGTGGAAACAACGTCCGAAGTGGCTTCCAACGATTGTGCAGACTTTACGGCCTCAAAAGTTAGCAAAACACAGTGAAACCTCGGTAAAACACACCCGCCTCGCTCAGTCTGGCTAAATCCGGGACGATCTCATGGTTATCGATTTCGATTTCGGGATATCGGCTTGAACCCCAGATCCGCTCATGGAACAATGTCGAACTTGGGTGGCACCTGATTTTTGAAAGGTGTCACATTATTGCTCGACACTCGTGGATTTTTTTTATGAGAATTGAACCTCTAGACGACAAAGTAGTTGTTAAACGTACTGAAGCTGATGAAACAACTGCCGGTGGAATTGTCTTACCCGATGCCGCCCGTGAAAAACCACAAGAAGGTCGCATTTTATCCGTCGGAAACGGAAGGTTGATGGTAGATGGCAGTCGCTCGGAGCTCCAGGTAAGTGAAGGAGATCGCGTTCTATTTTCAAGTTACGCGGGTACTGAGATCGAGGTAGATGGGGGACAGTTGCTAATCATGAACGAAACCGACATCCTTGCCGTTTTAGAGTAATCAGCAATAATATGTTTTGACGCTCCGCTTGTTTGCTAATCTGCGGTAATGTCGAAGACAATTAAAAGTACTCCTATTTCGATCAAGCAAGGGCTCTCTTTCAGAATCTTGCCTGACTGCCCGCTCGGTGCAACGATAGCCATACTCTGGCTTCCCCCGCTGCCGTGCAAACCAAGTGAGGAACGATAATAATGTTGCCACGCGTCAATCGTGACCCCATGACAGTGTTAACTACCTGTGTTCTGGCATTGCTTTGCCTTAATTTAGGCTGCTCTCAGACCGATCAAGAAGAGCCACTTCTCGTCTCTAAAACATCAATTCCTCCGCTCTCGGCTCAGACTCCCACAAGTGAAAACACCGTCCCTAGTGTCTCATCCGAGGACTCCGATTCGCCCCCACTGATCAAACCGCCAGTCGAAAAACCCCGCGTGCCCCAACCTACCGCGCAATCCCCCAACCTTCAGCAACCCACAACGTCTCAGGCGACTCTCAGTGACAGTTCTCAAGTAACCGATGAAACTGTTGAACTGCTCTTTCAAAAAACATCAAAAGCCGGGATTACCTTTTTGCTGGAGAAGGGACAAGCTACCGATGGTTCATTTAGCAAACAACTCAGCCCCGCAGTCACCGCGCTGTGCACCAGTGCCTTGCTCGAGCACGGCGTGCCTCAAACCGATCCAAAAATTCAAAAATCACTAGCGTTCCTCGAAACACAAATCCGCTCCGACGGCGGAATTTACGGGGAGGGAAGCAACCTCCGGAATTACGAAACTAGTGTTTCTTTAATGTGCTTCAATCGCGTCAATGGGGATGGGAATTACGATAAAACAATCAAAAAGGCAATCGTTTTCCTCAAAGGCCTGCAATGGGACGAATCAGAGGGATACGACCTGAACAGCACATTTTACGGTGGGCAGGGGTACGGAACACATAAACGTCCCGATGCATCCAACACCTCCTATTTTCTCGATGCCCTGAAAGCCGTCGCGGAAGATCCACAAAGCGAAGCGTTTCAGAAAGCAGCAACCTTCATGTCTCGGTGTCAGAATTTATCGACACCACACAACACGGCTGAATGGGTTGGTAAAGCGTCCGTCGATGATGAAGGCGGTTTCATCTATACCGCCGTTGGAGAGGGTGAGTCTAAGGCGGGCGAAACGCCCGAAGGTGGACTGCGAAGCTACGCTTCGATGACTTACGCCGGTTTAAAAAGCCTTCTCTATTCCGGCGTCGACCAAAATGACATCAGAGTCCAAGCAGCGAAGGACTGGATTGGAAGACACTACGATCTAACCTCCAATCCCGGCATGGGACAGCAGGGTCTGTTTTATTATTACCATATCTTTGCAAAAACACTTGCAGCAACCGGCGACCCCTTCGTACTGACCAAAGATCAACAGAAACAAAATTGGCAAGCGGATCTTACCCATCGCCTGTCTGAACTTCAGCGGGATGACGGCTCCTGGACCAATCCTGCTGATCGCTGGTTTGAAGGAGACCCTAACTTAGTGACGGCCTATGCCATGCTGGCCCTCAGTTATTGCGACCCCAATCCTCTCGCCAAAGCTGACCATGAGTGACACACCTCAAGCTTCTCGAGGATTTATGATCGAAGTATGCTGCGGCTCCCTCGCAGCTGCTAAAACCGCTCAAATCGCTGGTGCTGATCGAATTGAATTGAATTCTGCACTGGAACTCGATGGCCTTACTCCGTCAGCTGGACTGCTCGAATTGGTAATGCATTCCATTCAAATTCCAATTATCGCGATGGCTCGGCCACGCGCAGGGAACTTCAATTATTCCGAGCTTGAGTGGCAAACCCTCATGCAAGATGCCAAATGGCTCCTTGACCAAGGCGTCGACGGCCTTGCCTTCGGCTGCCTCGATGAAAACCATGGCATCGCATTGGACCGGTGTAACGAAATGCGAAGGCTCGCAAACGGAAAAAAGCTGGTATTTCACAAGGCTTTTGACGACGTTCGGGACCCTCAGAAAAGCCTCGAGCAACTAATTGAGGCCGGCATTGACCGCATCATGACCAGCGGCCATCAACCGACCGCTTTGGATGGACTGCCAAACATTGCTTCAGCATGTCGGCAAGCCGGAGAAAGGATCGAAATCTTGCCGGCAGGCGGAATTAACGCTCAAAACGCTAAGAAAATCATGGAATCAACCCAATGCCATCAAATTCATGGAAGTTTTTCATCGGGTAAATGTGCTAATTTGCGATTTGAGATTGAACAAACCATCTCTGAGTTGACGAACCTATCATTTCACCATTAAGCCTTGACAATCGGTAGAAAATGACGGAAACTCCTCGATTCACTAATTCGAGAAAGCGGCGAGAAAAATGAAGATTCACAACGGCGATACAGTCACAGTCATCAGTGGTAAAGACAAATCCGTGACAGGTAAAGTCATCTCAGTCGACCACAAGAACCAAATGTTGGTCGTGGAAGGCGTAAACTTGGCATACAAACACGTAAAGCCAAGCCAAAAAAACCCACAAGGCGGACGGCTTCATAAGGAAACCCCAATTCGAGCCTGCAAAGTAATGGTAGTTTGTCCCAAGACAAACAAGCCAACAAGAATTGGCTATCGTTACTTGGATGACGGCACGAAAGAGCGATTTGCTCGCGTCAGCGGCGCATCGCTTGGTGAGATTTCCCCCGCCAAAGCTTCCTACGCAAAAAAGTAGGCATCTTGCTCGTTTATAAATACAGTTTCAAAAAGCGTTCCTCTTCGGAACGCTTTTTTTATGCGCCCATGTATGGATTCGATTAAAATCCAGATTACTCTGCCGTGCGAAAGTCAAACCAATGCGTTATCAATTTTAAGCTTCGCATCCACGAATCATGCACAATCACTCAAAGAACTATTGAGCAATCAGGACAACATCATGCCGCTGACTCGCAGAAAATTTTTCCAATTATCCGCATCCGCAACACTTGGTCTTGCCGCGATCAATGTTTCTCGATTCGCAAAGGGGAACGGTGAACTGGAACAAATCAATTCGAAACCAAGTACTAATTCAACTGGCGAATATCGCCTTGGGCTCGCTGCCTATTCATTACGAAAACATTTTAGGTTCTTTAAGGGTCGGCCACAGCCTACCAACGGACTTCAAGAATTTGATATGTTTTCATTTATTGACTACTGCGCATCGCAACAATGCGCGGCCGAATTGACTAGCTATTTCTTCCCTCCTGATGCCGATCGGAAATATTATTTAAAAATCAAGCGCCATGCATTTTTATCAGGAGTGCCACTGGTTGGAACGGCGATTGGAAATAACTTTACGGTTTCCGACAAAACTAAATTAGAAAAAGAAATTACGCTGGCAAACCAGTGGATTGATCGCGCTTCGATAATGGGTGTTAATCACATTCGATTCTTTGCAGGCACAAAGAAACAAATTGAAGCCAATCCCGACGCACTGACTTCTGCCATAGCCTCTTTAAAACGATGCGCCCAACACGCTGCCCAACTCGGCATATTTATCGGCGTTGAAAACCACGGCCAGTTAACGGCCAATCAAGTCATGGAGATTGTCAATGGGGTAGATAGCCCTTGGCTGGGAGTCAACCTCGATACAGGGAACTTCATCTCACCGACCCCTTATCAAGACCTTAAGAAATGTGCGCCTTCGTCCGTAAATGTCCAGTACAAAGTAAAAATGAAACGGCCGTCAGGCGAAAAGACGACCGTTGATATGCAGAAAGTCAATCAATTACTGACCGAAGCCAAATACAAAGGACATATCGTCCTGGAGTATGAAGAGGAAAATCCGCTCGAGAATATTCCTCAAGTGCTATCCCAAATGCGATCTGTTTTTTAACCGGATTTTGCACTGCAAAGAAAGAACCCAACAGCGTATTAGTTTTTCGCCTGTCGAACCGATTCAGCGGGCAAGTCAATCGCTCGCACGGTAACCTCATCCAGCATGGCGGTTCCCGTACCAGTCAGACCAAAGGTCACTTGAACACGGCTATCCTCCGCCGCCGCTCGGTATAAAGTGAACTCCTGCCAACCGGCGGTAATCGGAATCCGCTCCATCATTTCCGCACCTCCCAGAGAATCGGTAATGGTCAATCCGTCATGCGTCCCACGAATGACCTTGGGAATATTGACCCACCCGTGAATTCGTACCAGTTGCCCCGCCTTAACCAAAGTTTCCGGGGAAGTAATCCACAGCGGGGTGGATTCAATCACACCTTGATTGGGCTGTTTCTCAGTTACTGACATCTTCAATCCATAACGGCCATCGACCGCCGCGCTCGCCGCTAATTCAACCCGAGTACTGACCAGTTCACTCTCTTTCCGATCGTTTTTCCAACCGTTGGCGAGCATATGCTTTAAATCTTCAAAATCACCACCTGCCAGTCCGTTAGGCTGCCAATTTCCCTGACTCAATCGCTCGGTGAGTTCCCAGTGTAGAGGGATTAAACTCGAATGGACAGTAAAGGGAGTTGAAGTTTTCGATTGAAACTTCCCCAATGGCTCAATGATCATGTCGCGACGCACAAAGGCAAGCCGTTCATCTGCTCGATCAAGATAAGGAACTGCCATCAGAGCATTATTGCTCGCAATAAACCGTGAAGCATTCTGAAACGAATTCACAGCATCATTAAGCGCGGTGCTGCCGGCAGACGAACTGCGCCCCATTCGTCCCATTTGTTTATCAATCAATTGCATGATCGCCAGCCACTGGCGGGTCAATTCGAGATGCATTTGAAGGATCGATTGCTTTCCAACTCGCTCGTAACTGCTATTTAACTTTTTTATCACTAAAGGATCTTGTGTCAAAACGATTGCCATCATCGAAGGGCAGTTATTAATCCGGATAACAGCGCCCGAGATATCCCGTGTTTTGGACAACGGCTGCAGCCCAGTATCGCCAATCAAATACGCCAATTCAGTTGCATTGGCAGTCGGGTCTTTAATCGCCATCGGCTGCACAAGCAAATCACCAGCTAAATATTGCTCGTGGTGAGTCGGACGCTCAACCAACAACAAACGGGAACGATTTGTTTTAATGACGGCAATTTCAAGCTCGTCATTTGCGTTGGCCAACGAACCCATCAGAGCTCCTCCGACCGCCCATGGTTCAATTTGATCAACATGAGCTAACGCCCACTGAATGGTCTGAGATCGCAATCGAGTCTCTGGGCTCGGATCGTCCAGACGCGAACGCGAACCGAATCTCAGGCCGCGGGCACCCGCTGAAATAGCTTCATAAACTAAAAACTTCACCTGCTGTGGCTCGATCGGTAACGGAGGAGTTTTTCTGGCCAGTGTTGCTATTTGGGCAAGCAACGATTCAGGAAACTCAGTTTGAATGTTCGCCCAAACCGGCTTGGTTTCGCCAACTAATAGCCGGCGCGCGGCAATCCAATCCCGATACTGACTCGCAATGAAACTGGTGCCGATGGGACTCAGCCCCATTGAAACCACATCTACAGCTTGCGACAAACGGGTCCAATTTGAGCTGATCTCTGCCAAAATCAGCCGACCGTCTCGACGGTCGGACGCGCGAATTTCGCGAACTTTTCGGTTGAGACTCGAAAGATCAGCGGCAGTTAAATTCTCACCCACCTGCCAAACCAGAACACGGTCAAATTTAAGACTGATCGGCTGTAAACCTACTGTGGAAGGGGGAGGGCAGATCAACCACATATCGAGGGACTGAGCAAGTTGAAGCTGAGCTTCAGTTGCGGTCGACTTTAACTCGATCGTATTAAATCCAAGTGCTTTTAAAAATTCAAACGACTCCCCGTTATGTTGAATAATCTTAGGAAAGAAGGGCTTCTTTTTAACTAGTAGAACAGATCCCTCTCGCGTCACGAGCGATTTGTGTTTTTCGTCCGATGCCTCAAAACTTGCCGGCTGTAACCTAGCGTCCTGAATCACCACCGAATCATTCGCAGCAACTCCCGCTGCAATTGCGTCTGCTGCCACAATTCCATTAAGCTTGAGGTCGTCAATCTGAACTGCTGTTTTACCTGGCCCCGAATACAGGTTAACCACCAATTTATCAACATAAGCGTCCCGCTGATCCACACTCGGTCCGTACTTGCGCCGCAGTAGCCAAACCCGCTCAGTTAATTGACGATGCAAATCAAAAGATTTCTTTTCAAACGAAAGGGTTTCCCAACGCCCTCTACCTTCATACCTTGGCCCCACCAACATGGTCGTCAACGGTCCGTCACCCGACGGAGAAGGGGAGTGGGGAAGGACGATTCGCGCCATTAATTGAACTCCAGGCCGCGTCGCCTTAATTCGCACCGATGGATTGAGTTCGGAGATCACAAATGCAGGAGAGACCTTATGGGACAAATAGACCTTGGTTCCCGGGCCGCTAGTAAAATGCACACTCTCGCAACCATTATTGTCATCAGGATCACGAAACCGTCTTTGAACCCAACTTGCTTGAGTAATCGAGCAATCTGTCTCGTGTCGCTGCCACGACGTCTGCCCCGATTCAAATTCCTCATGGAACTGCCCTCGGACTGCGTCTGTAGGAACCAAGGCCACAAGAGTAAATACAATCAAGTTGGTAAGTCGAGATTTCATGCTTAGTGTCGCAAAAAAACAACATACTCGGATTGGCGATTCACAAAGCCAACGATCAGGAGAATCGCCTGCGGTGAGGTTTCAACGTTGGTGTTTTGTTGTAAATCGCGAGATTTTTAGACTTTTAGCAAGATTTTGGTCCAATCGCTACGGCAAAGATGTTGCATTTACACCTCACCAACCTCGATACAATCGAGGCAATTTTTTTTCTTAGAATCGCTAGCACGGGTTTTTTCAGGGTTTGCGTACCAATTCCCCAAAACGATCTCTTTTTGGCACTGGGTTCGCTTTAAGTCGCCTTCAACAGACTCAAACTCATACACAAGGCGTTACTCAGATTAACATTAAAACCGATCGAAATACAAATTCTGACCAGCTTCCCATTGACCTCAATGACTTGCTCTCGGCGGTTCAAACACTTCCAGAGCAATATCGCCAAGAACTAGAGCGCCCCCTAAACCGGGTGGTAGACTACACCCGTCGGCGGCGAAGAATCCTCAATCTAATTCAAGAGGCTTTGAGCCAGCTTCGGATGGACATGAAGTACCTGATGTTTGATTTGGAAGCCACACGTCGAGAGCGTGATTCCTACAAGAATGCTTCGGAAGACTAATCTCACCCAGGCGAATCGACCACCGTTAGAATCTGTCGACGACCTTTAATAACATTGATTTTCGGGCTTTTAGATCTTCACGGTAGTACCGAGGGACAATTCAATTACTCGAAACTAATAATTCAGATTGAATGAAATATAGCGGCAAATGCCTAGAATCGGGGGGATTAGAGCTGAATGTGACAGAGGCAGAAGGGTAACAATGCAAAAAAACATCCTTTGTCCCAGCCCAAACCGTTAAATAGTCGGTAAAAGTTGTTCCAAGCCATTCATTCCAATAATATTATGCAATACTCTTAGTACACAGCTCTAAAAATCTCAATTATCCCCTCAGCACCGGATTCACTACGTTCCCATGATCGTGGAGATTCTGACTGAGCCAGAGTTCTAATTCAGTATGAACGATTTATCGGCCGAACAATTTGCTCAACGCATCCACGATTGTGGGCTGATGAGCACAAAAGATCTTGAGGTCACTCTCAGTGAAGCCGGCGGAAGAGGTCGCGCAAGTTTCAGCGACTTCATCATGAAGTTGCTCGAAAAAGAGCAGATGACCAACTGGCAAATTTCCAGAATCGCTGACGGCCAAAGACGGGGCTACTTTTATGGGCAATGGCAAGTCCTTTACATGATCGGGGCTGGAACGTTTGCGAGGGTCTATCGTGCATTGCATCGAAAAACCGGTGACATAAAAGCGATTAAAGTCCTCCGCCAGAGATACAGCACAGACAACGACACCCGTGAGCAATTTATGCGGGAAGCGAAAATGGTGATGCGGTTGCGACACCCCAACATCGTCCCCATTAGCGAAGTTGATGAAGACCGTGGTCGTATTTACATGGTGATGGACTTTGTCGAAGGTCAAAATCTCCGCGAATACGTCAAAGCCCACAATCGAATCCCCAACCTCACCGCTTTACGAATCTGTAGAGACATTGCCGGAGGGCTCGCCTATGCCGCAGGGCAGGGCATCTATCACAGAGACATGAAACTATCTAATGTCCTTCTCTCCGCAAAAGGACAAGCGAAACTTGTTGACTTTGGTCTCGCGACGGTAAGTAGCGATCGTGAGGATGATGGCAAAGGAGGCCCGCGAAGTATTGATTACGCAGGACTCGAGCGATGCACCGCTGTTCTCCGCGACGACCCCAAAAGTGATATTTATTTCTTAGGTTGCATGCTCTACCAAATGGTTACCGGCGAGCCTCCGTTATTCGAAACTCGAGAACGAATGAAACGTCTTTCACCTAGACGCTTTCAAGAAGTTGCCCCTGTAACCTTACATGAGCCCAATCTACCCCACCGGATCGTCATCCTAATCAATCGCTTGATGGATCTCGATCCAAAAAAACGTGTACAAACAGCCGCCCTCGCCCACGGTGAGATCGAAGCCGTGCTCACCGCCATTGAATCAGGAGATTTGAAACGGTACGACGAAGAGCTATCTGAAAAAGAAGCTCAAGCCTACTCCTCATTGATGACCAAAAACGAAGAAGGACGCGGCAAAACAGTTTTACTTATTGAATCAAACGTCAAAGTCCAAGACAACTTAAGGGATCGACTGAAGGACCTAGGCTACCGAGTTTTGATCACAGGCAACCCTGAACGCGGACTCGAACGCTTCAACGACCTCGACCCCTTGGATGACTCCCCCGTCGATTGCGTGATCTTCAGTAGCGCCGGACTTGGCAAGGACGCAATCAGCTGGTTTGAGAAATTTCTCAGTGGAAGTTACACCGCTCAGGTTCCTGCAATTTTAATCGTCACTGGCAAACTCGGGAAACTTGTTCGACAAGATTGGTTCAACGAAAAACGCGCGATGCTCAACTTGCCAGTCAAATTTAAGCACATCCAAAGAACGCTCAGAGAGTTATTGAATATCGACATGGAAGCACTGTCGGCACAAATCTCTGAAACCTACGGCGCGGAACCGGCCACTCCCGTTGACGATAAAATTCAAGACACTGACATCGAGCTGGGTTAGGGACCCGTAATTTGAAAGGTAAGCGTTCGCCTTTCAATTCTGCGAAACGACCGCACTGACTCAAACCAGATTAGAACTGGTCCGATCCAATACAAAGGCTTCAGCGGATCTTATTTTGCTTGCAGTTAAAGTTCGCGTCTAAAGTTCGCAAATGCCGCCCGCCTAATCACTCTACTTAGTTGCTGCGGTCTCCAATTCCACACGCGTGAGTTGATTCAAAATCCAACCACAGCTATAACCAAACTAGGAGACTATGGAATTGTTGAAGACAGTGCCGGAAAATCTCTTCAGGCAACTCGTTCAGACTTGAACAAAGCAATCTCGCATCTTCAGCACAAACTGGAGTACACCGACAAAACAAATCAACAGGTTTACGGCGCTCGCCTGTGGTTAAATGCCAATCCCCATGGGATCATGTTCTTGTTAGGCCATGATCAATGCGACTCAATTTCGATCCCGCTTCTCTATATTTGGTGTACCACCCCACTAAATGAGCGCGATCCAAGTTCAGTTTCGACGAAAAGAATGTGAAGTACGTATAACGCACACTGGCAACGATTTGCTAAGATAAAGAACTAAAACGATCGCCCAATTTTCAAACCGTTTGAATTCTCGAATTCACATGAACCTTTTTTGTGGAATAAACCGATGACGACTCGCACTTTTTTATCGTATCCAGTAGCCATTTTCTTGTGCTTACTTGTTTCCGCTCAAGCATATGGGCTACAGGCAAACTGGCCAACGTTTCGGGGTGCCGAACGAACCGGCGTCTCTCCTGATACTGGACTTCTTACGGAATGGCCATCACAAGGCCCAAAACTAGTTTGGGAAGCTGAAGGTTGTGGTCGAGGGTATGCAAGCATTGCTGTAGATGGCAATCGCCTCTACACACTGGGAGATGGATTATCATCCGAATCAAATAAAGATGAATACATGTCCTGCTTTGACCGTGAATCTGGAAAGAGAATCTGGAGAACCAAAACAGGACCTGCTTGGAACCAGGGACCCGATAATTGGCAGAGTTCTCGCAGCACTCCAACAGTCGATGGTGATCACGTTTATGTCATTACTCCGTTTGGAAAGTTGATTTGTCTTCATACCGATGGTAGAGAACTCTGGAAGATTGACCTGAAGAAAGAATTTCAAGGTAAAAAAGCAGATAGCTGGGGTTACAGCGAATCAGTATTGATCGATGGTGACCACTTAATTTGCACACCAGGCGGCACCAAGAATACGATGGTCGCCCTCGATAAAAAGACGGGTAAGCTGAAATGGTCTACCGTTCGCGAAGGTGATCGAGGCGCCGGACACGCTTCAGTCGTGATCTCCAATATTGGTGGAACAAAAGTCTATGTTCAAACCACCGGAAGCGGTGCACTCGGTGTGCGAGCGTCAGACGGTAAATTACTCTGGTCCTACGAAATCGACAGAACAACCGCAGTCATTCCAACCCCAATTGTGCGAGATGAACTTGTTTTCTTTTCAGCCGGATACAAAAGAGGTGGCGCCCTTCTAAAACAAGTTGCCTCAGGTGGAAAAATTGAGCTCGAAGAAATTTACGGACTCAAACCAAGCCTCGCCAACAAACACGGCGGCATCATTCTGATGGGCGATTACTTGTTCGGCGACTCAGACGATAAAGGACTTCCTTTCTGCGCCGACCTGATGACCGGAGAGATTAAATGGAAATCACGAGGCTCAGGCAAAAAGTCGGCAAGCGTTGTTGGAGCCGACGGCCACGTCTATGTCCGTTACAGCAATGGTGTGATGACCCTGGTCAAAGCAGACCCTAGCTCGTTTCAAGAAGTAGCAGACTTCAAGATACCGGGAAGTGGAGATCGCCCCAGTTGGGCTCACCCCGTAATCGTTGGCGGCCGGCTATACCTTAGAGAAGATGACAAAATCCTTTGCTATTCGATTGAACGTTAGCCAGCTAATCGACGGTAGTCCAGCATTTCCATAACCCTTTAAACCCTAACTGCAGAACTTGATGCTGGAGTTTGGGTTTTTATTTTGGATGCGTTATAAATCCCGATGAAAATGGGCTGTCTCCCTGGTTCAGGCCGAGACAACAGCGACTATTAAGCTATCAATTCGCTCAGCATTCTGCTCAGATGCCCTCTATAATAATCGTTCAGATTTTAGAATTTCATTCGGGATGTATTCCAACCGACCCAGTATTTCCAGCCATGAATTATTGAACAAAGATTCCATGGCTGGACTGCGTTGGCTGGCTCAATCAAAATCGGTGAAGATCGACTGTTAAGTAAATTTTTCCGAACAGATTGATTGCCCTGAGCTTGCTTAAAATATTTTATTGTCGGTAAACAGGGAGAGTTATGTGATTGCCGTCTGTTTTCAATGTGGATCGCCTAAGTCAGGTCCTATGACGAAATGTGAATTCTGTGAAAAAAAACCGTTGCACCATCGCGATCGCGTTGTTTCGATGGCACTTTCGAATGAATGTCTCAGCGAGAAAAATTTAAAAATTGGCAGCCAGTACATCAAAGAAAAAAAACGGATCCCAAAATTTCACAAGAAAGTTGCACTGAAAGCAGCTCAATTGATGGAGTCTTATATCGACGTCGATGACGGGCGAAACTCAGACTCCATTGACCTGTCGTCTGCATTTTTTCAGTTTGAATTCGAAGCCGGTGAAAAAGGCCGCCCAAAATTTGTCACCGCTCACTGCATCGGGAAACCGGCGAATTTATCAAATGATGAGTTCAGCCAATTCTTTAAGAAAAAAACTTACCATACGCTGCAATGGGAAGTCGGCAATGAAATTACCCCGGAGCAGGTATCGGCCAATCAAGACGATGAAGGAGATGTCTACATTTGGTATCGCTGGATTAGCGATAGCTGGCACGGCAAATTTGTTCCCAAGGCCGAATTTGAACAAATCAAAAGTCTAGAGTTGTAATGCTAAACAAGGCTTTTAATTTAATTATCAATACTAAATATTTCTACTTGGCTGGAAAGGCAGCCTCTAATGAGCCGCAGCCGAACCGGAATGGCCAGGCTGGTTTTTGTAGTTTCTCCTTGCATCAGTGCACCCAAGGCTAAGTTGCCACCAATCTGTCCAAACGGTACAGTTTTTAAGCGAGCCCATTGATACCGCCCGCAGATTGAAACTAAAGGTGAACTGACGCCTATTTTAATGAGGACAGGTCTCAAACCACTGTTTTGCAGTTCCCAACTCTCTTCAATTGAAAACCTGTCGGCAATAGGTTATCTCCCTATTGTTTTTGCGGGATTTGAAAAAATGAAAACGTTCACTCTCTTAGAAAAGATCCTCATGAAAACCAAATTTCTCGCTTTTTTGTGCTTTCTTAGCTTGGGAATCAACGCGAGCATGTATGGGCAGTCAACCGACTGGCCTCAGTTTCGAGGGCCAGACGGCAACGGAGTAGTCGGCAATCTGAATTTTCCAGAAACCTGGAGTGAGAGCGAAAATATTGCTTGGACCGTCGATTTACCAGGCGGCGGTCTATCTTCACCAATTGTCTCGCAGGGACAGATTTTTCTCACAACTGCAGTCGGAGCAAAGCCTCCGGTAAGCTTCATGGAGGGCGTGGGGGACATGCGGCCTAAAAAACCAGATACAAAAGTTAAATTCAGAATTGTTTCGTACAACCTAGAAGATGGTAAAAAACTCTGGGAATCAACCGTCGTTGAGCAGCAACCCGAGTTTCCAATCCATGGTTCAAATTCTTACGCCACAGAATCTCCTGCAACCGATGGAAAGCGCGTTTTTGTTTATTTCGCGGCAGTCGGCATCGTCACTGCATTTGACTTGGATGGTAAAGAAATTTGGCGACAAGAGATCGGTGCTTACCCGACCGGCAATGGGTTCGGTACGGGTAGCTCACTGACCCTCGGAGACGGAAATGTATTTGTCCAATGCGATAACGATAAAAAATCTTTCATCGTCGCATTCGATGGGGCAACGGGAGAAATTCGCTGGCGAAAAGAACGAGAAGGGCGAACTTCTTGGTCAACGCCTCTGTTCTGGAAAAATAAAAATCGAAATGAACTGATCGCCTGTGGCTCCGGTTTTGTTCGGTCTTATGACCCAAAAACCGGGGATGAGCTATGGAGCATGACAGACGTGGGAATGTCGTTCAGTGCTTCGCCTGCCGCTGATGACCAGAAGATTTATTTTGGAAACAGTGGCCCTAGAAGTAACGGCCCCTTGATTGCCATCAACGACTCAATGTCCGGAACCAACGCCTTCGCAGCGGATCTAAAAACCCAAGGGCTGGAGTGGATGGTCATGCAAGCTGGCCCGGGGCTCGCGTCCCCCGTCGCGGTCAGTGGCAATGTCTACATTCCCGGTCGAGGAAAACTGACTTGTTATTCGACGGCAGATGGCTCAGTCAGTTTTAAAGAAAGAATGAGCCTTGGTTCGATGGCTGCTTCCCTTTGGGCAGCCGGTGACCGAATCTTCATGATGGATGAAACTGGCAAAACAGTCGTTTTTGAGGCAACTGACAATATGAATATCATCGCAACCAATCAAATTGCGGACGACTTATTCTGGTCAACACCTGCAGTTGCTGGTAATTCGTTACTGCTTCGCGGTGTAAAAAAACTGTATTGTATCCGTTAGTTTTAATTTCAAAAAGCCTCATCGCGGTAGAGATTTTTGCTACCTTAGCCTGCTGAAATTCACCTCTCTAATTTTCACTGCCTGACGCAAGCAATTAAATTCCATTTGGTAAACCTATGAAATACTATCAACACCAATTCGATGATGTGAAAAGATACCTCCACCATCGCCCCCCTTATTTATTGGTCGACGAGGTCGTCTCAGTTTCACCAACCGAGGCGGTCACGCAGAAAACAGTAACCGGTGAAGAGGGATTTATTAAAGGCCATTTCCCTGGTGCTCCGATTTTCCCCGGGGCAATGATGCACGAATTGACGACGCAATCGGCAGGCATTTTAATCGCTTCTCACTACAATCCGATGGAAGAATTCAACACCGAGGATCCGTTTTTTAACAAATATGCGTTAGGCGTTCTCGTAAAAACCAAACACGCCAGATACAAAGGATTTGCAAGACCTAGCGATGTATTAATCACAACCGTCTCGCTGAATGAACAAGTCAGCGAGGTGTTTGATTTCTCTGCGGTCGTCAAAGTCAACGGAAAAACAATTATGAAAAACGGATTTCAGTTAATGAACATTAAATCCACGGTTCTTCAAGGTACAGACTAATCGAGTTCCACTAAACGTCGAAAGTTCAACGCTAAGAATCATTCATTAAGCGGCACTGCTAAGATGAAGCTCTGCACAGTCTGAATCGCTCAATATCGAATCGGCTGTTTTTAACTCTTCAACATCTGCATTGATCACCACGAGTTATCGCCCAGCCTTAAGATGATCTTCATAT
The DNA here is from genome assembly GCA_938091115.1 of uncultured Pirellulaceae bacterium. Classification (GTDB taxonomy): domain Bacteria; phylum Planctomycetota; class Planctomycetia; order Pirellulales; family Pirellulaceae; genus Mariniblastus. Next base: position 21,478 of record CALKNI010000037.1, read on the forward strand.
TTAAGGATGTGCTTTTTCTCAACTCCCAAGGCACTCAATCATTCGCTTAACACCCGCATCGAAAGGCTTTCCCGCGGTAGAACTCAAACTCAAAACAAAAGGCGTGCAACCAAAAACTTTGTGCAGCGTCCAAGCAACTCCCCTGAAAGGGGGTGGATCGAACCAGCGTTGCAACCTAAAAACCGCCAGCACAATCGCCCGCAGATGACCATTTGCTTCCTTTTAACGCGAAATAACTAGGGAAACCTGAAATTACGCTACGACTGCCGTCTTTACCGCCGAAAAGTGAATCTAAGCAGTTTTAGTTCGATTTTTGTTGTTTTAAAGGCGATGTTTCTTTAGCATAAACGAAGATTTCCGGAAGCTTTCTTGGGAGACAGTTGGATGCTCTACAATTCGAAAGTGTTTTTATTCTGTTACTTGGCCGCTTCGCTTGCTTGCAGCCATTGTCTTGCAGACGTGGAAGTCAGTAAAACCGATTCCAAAACATCGGTCGCGGTTCCCAAAGCAGAAAACGTGCCTCGTCAGCAAACAAGTAATCTGACGGCTCCCGATATCGGGTTGGTCGTTACACAACCAAGGCAATTTTCGACACCAACCACGCTGTCAACGCCTCGCCTTAATTCTTCCAACCTTCAGGCCTCGGTGGGAATCAATTCGTCTTCACCTCTTTTTGAGGATACAAAGCAACAACAAAGATATGAGTCCGTACTAAATGGAATTCGTAAACTTAAGCTGAACGATGGAAACGAAGGTACGAGCAGTGATTGGTTCGTCGTTGGCGGGATCGTTGGAAATCAAGCAAACTTTGAAGCCTTTCAAGGCGAAGAAGATGTCGCCCGGCGAGTGGTTGAATTTCTTGACCAAACCGACAATCGCTGTCAATGGAAGATCTTTTCTCGCGAAACTGATGCTTATACCGCACAAGAGAATGTTTCCAAGGTGAAATCTGAATATCAACAGTGGCGGCAGGCGCAGATCAGTCGCCAAAATGCCATCTGGCGGTCACAACAGCAAGCTGCCGCCAATGCCTATCGCAGACGCTGCTCTTCGGGAAGCGGCTGACGCTAAACCTATCCTCTGCCGTCGGCAGATCTCTCAAAAGAATCTACAGCCTCATATCGAATTGAACAAATCAAATCGATTGCTTGCGGACTGCGGACCGTTACTGACGCTGACGATAAAGGAGCCCGCTTCGGGTTAAAGAAATGAAATCACTTGGACTTCCTATCCAACGAATCTTGTTCATGTTGAGTCAGCTTTTCAGAACGACACGTGAGCATTCTCGAGCAGTAGCTCGAATTGGTCCGAGGCCCTGCCTCGTTAGATACCTGTTCATCGCGATTCTATGCGGACTGCCTGCGGAGAACGTGTTGTCAGAAGAAAAACCTAACATCATCTTTATCCTCGCCGATGATATGGGCTACGGGGATTGTTCATGCAATAACCCTGAGTCAAAAATCCGTACCCCAAATATTGACCAACTGGCAAAGGGTGGTGTCCGTTTCACCGATGCGCATTCTGCGGCAGCAGTGTGCACGCCTTCGCGCTATGGCTTACTCACCGGCACCTGCCCGGCACGGACGGATATCAACAATTTCACCGCCGGCAGAGGGCCTGTCATCGCCTCTGACGAAGTGACCATAGCTGATCTGCTTAAGGAGCAAGGTTATACGACTCACATGATCGGTAAATGGCATCTCGGCTTTGAAGGGGGGACGCGCAAAATCGTCTTCTCGAAGCCTCTGGCCGGCGGCCCACTCGACTGCGGTTTTGATTCTTACTTTGGCGTCAACAAAGCACCAAGCAGCCCTCCTTATTTCTACATCATGGGGCGCGAGCCCGTCGCAAAGCCGGATGGATCTATCGAGGGTAATGATGAGAAAGGCAAAGACAGGCGGGAAGTATACCGCGCAGGCGAAGCCGCACCGGGATTCAGACCCGAAGACGTAACCGAAACGCTCTGCAACGAAGCGGTCCGGATTATCCGCGACTATGGGGCGTCGGATAAGAAACAGCCGTTCTTCCTTTACTATGCCCTGACGTCACCGCATTCACCCTGGTTGCCACCCGAAAAATTTAAAGGCAGGAGTGAGGCGGGAACGTACGGCGATTTTAATGTGCAACTCGACGATGAAGTGGGCAGAGTGGTAAGAGCTTTGGAGGAAACCGGACTGGCAAAGGATACGCTGATTATCTTCACCAGTGATAACGGCCCCATGTGGATGAACGGGGACAAGGAGAAATTCGATCACCACGCTTGTGGTGTTTTGAAAGGACACAAGGCCTCGCCGAACGAAGGCGGTCACCGCGTTCCATTCATCGCCACATGGCCGGGCAAAATTGCGTCGGGGACGGTATCCGAATCAACCATCAACTTCACCGACTTTTTTGCCACACTGGCGGAGATGTTTGATGTGAAATTCCAAAAAGTGTACCCGGGCATGGCCAGGGACAGTCTCAGCTTTTACCCCGCGCTGTTTGAACCGGAGAAGAGAATTCCGCGGCCGGCGATGATCGTTGGCAACTACAGTTTGAGGATGGACGACTGGAAACTGGTTGCGCGCAAGGTGGGAAAGAAAGCGAAAACTCCTGCAATCACGGACATCAAAATCTACAACCTCGCAGAAGACCTTTCCGAACAGAATGATCTCGCACAATCCAAGCCGGAACGCCTGCAGGCGATGTACGAACACTATAGAAACTTTATGGAAAGCCGGGAGTTAAGACCGGAGCGGGCAGCGAAGACCGCAGGAAAACAGAGAAAGCCAAAACCACAACGCAAATCTACAAAGCCGGGCAAAGGCCATAGAAAATGAAGGATCACAATTGAGATGAAGTTTTACATTCCCTTTCTATTCATTGCCGTATCTAGCGTTGTGCCACCCATCGGCGCTGCTGAACTTCCAAACATCGTTCTCATAATGTCCGATGATCAGGGCTGGGGCGAGACGAGCTACAACGGTCATCCGCAATTGAAGACACCCGTCCTCGACAAGATGGCGGCCACGGGCTTGCGGCTGGATCGCTTCTACGCCGCCTCGCCGGTGTGCTCCCCAACCCGGGCCAGTGTGTTGACCGGGCGTCACGCCAACCGAATGGGCGCCTTCGGAGCGAACTGGTCGATTCGCCCGGAGGAAATCACCTTGGCGCCACTGCTGAAGGCCGCTGGCTACCGGACGGCTCACTACGGCAAGTGGCACATCGGTGCGGTGAAGAAAGACTCGCCGCTCTCGCCAAAAGCGTTGGGCTTCGACGAATCACTTTCACACGACAACTTTTTCGAGATGAACCCGACGCTGAGTCGAAATGGAAATCCGCCCGAGCAAGTCAACGGAGAGGGTTCCGAAATCCTGGTGAAAGAAGCTCTGGACTTCGCGCGTCGATCAGCGAGTGAAGATGCACCGTTCTTCTTGGTGATTTGGTTTGGCTCACCCCATTCTCCCTACGAATGCGCCGAGAAAGACAGCGCACCCTACCGCGAGCTGGGTGAAGATCTGAGCTGGCGCTTCGGAGAGATCGCCGCGATGGACCGCGCAATCGGGCAGTTTCGCGACGGGCTCGATCGAATCGGTGAACGTTCCAACACGCTGATCTGGTTCAATTCCGACAACGGGATGACCACCGAGATGATTCCCAAGGAGCAGCAGGCGAACATGTTCAACGGCGGCCTCCGCGGCACCAAGTCACACATGACCGAGGGCGGCCTGCGCGTTCCGGCCATAATCGAGTGGCCCGCTGTAATCACCAAAGCGAGGAGCAGTTCCGTCCCTGGTGTCACCTCCGATATTTTGCCAACCCTGCTGGACATCGTGCAAATCGCCCACCCAAAGCCGGAGCGGCCGCTCGACGGAATCAGCCTGAAAACCTTGATTGTGTATGGCAGAATGAAACAGCGCCCGAAGCCGATCGGATTCTCCGGATACAACTGGAAAGACGAGCAGCAAAACGCACCGTGGTTGGCAGATCAACGCCTCAACGAATTCATCACCGAGATTGCGAAGAAGAAAGAGACGGACAGAAAACGCAAGACCTACTTCAAGAATCACCGGCATCCAGTGGCGGGAACCGAGTTTGAAAAAACTAGGGCGTGGATCGACAACCGATACAAGTTGTTGTTTCCGAAGAGCAAAAACGCCAGTTACGAACTCTACGACATCGTCGCGGACAAGGAGGAGAGCCACGACATCGCCTTGGAGCATCCCGAAATCGTCGAGCGAATGGCGGCGGAACTGAAGGCTTGGCAACTGTCGGTCGAGCGCAGTCTCACCGGCGCCGACTATGGGAGTCGTACCGGCGCGACTGGGCAAAAGGCGGCTCCAGCGGCACGCAGGAACCAATCGAAAATGCGCGAGAAGGCTGTGACTCGGGGCGACCTGCTTGAAGCTGTACGCGAAGCCAGCCCTGATACAATCGCTGACACGTCCGCTACGGACGCAATGCAATTCAAGCGTCTCTGCCACATGCGCGTCGCATATCACAAACGTTACGCTGCAATCGTGCAAACGATCCATGATGAGTCGACGGCGATTGCTGCAGCGAAGTCATTCGCAGACTTGCTTCCGCTGAAGTGCGAAACGAATCACTTGGGACGGATGCTCCGCCGGTACAAAATGAAACCCGAACAGACTGTCCTGCTTGAGGAAACGCAGCAGAAAATCGATTCCATCAATCAAGACATCATCAGTGCCACTCTCAAAGTTCGTGACGAGCCGTTCTTCAAGATCTTTGGAAGGGCGTTTCAGGATCTGAACACGTTATCACGCGCACTGAAGCCTGTTCCAGTACCTGAGGGGCATGCTCAACGCGGGGATGGGCCGCAAATCGTGGTTTGGCTGCCACCAAGCGGGAAAGGAGAAATCGACCTAAGCGATGAAAAAGGTATGCTTGAGGTCGTCGTCGTAAACGAACTGACAGGAGAACTCAAGAGGCAGCGAGAGCACATCTCGTGTGGGGGAAAGGCGATGCTCCCCACGACTGGCTCGAAATACGGCACTCTCCTTTGGCTTCGACCGCTTGCTGAATCGGTTGCTGCAGAACTTGAACCGGTTGAGGAAAGCATCAATATTCACATGGCGTTGCTTTTTAAGCCCTCGTACATACGGTTGAAGACGCTAATGCGTGAAAGCCCCAAAGAGGCAGTAGGTTGGAAAGCAATACAGGCTGAGGCACTGCTGTTGGCAGAAAGCGGGAGCAATTTAAAGGATCGTCGCCCATCCGAAGTGAGTGTCCGCGATGGAAAGGAGTATTGGGCAAAAAACAGTAGTGAAGTGCAGACGTTCGGCGCAGAACTGTATCACGCTGCAAAGGAGAAAGATTTCGCGGCGGCGACTCGTAGTTACAAATCAATGACCAAGAGCTGCAATGCTTGTCATCAGGCGAACGTTTTCCTGGGAGGCCCTCCAGTACTGAATCCCTTTGGAAAGGGAGTCACCGATTAGCCGGGAGCTCTCATGATAACCCGCGTTGACAACAATTCGGACGCAGACGAAGCAATTTCTTAGCTCCGAAGCCCGTGATTCTTGCAATGGAGCAGGAAAACACACGATTCCTGGCAAACTCACCACAATTGAACGTTGCCGAGCCTCACCTTTCGCGGTTAAATCAACGCATCGGCGACGAAGATTCGCTTTTTTGAACCACATGTTTTCCAAAAGTGGAAACTATGGCTCAGCAACCGAGTTATAGCATTCAGTGTGGCTGCAACCAATTCAATTCACTCAACATTTGATGGGCAGCATGTCTGGAACCAAAATGACCTTCTGGATAACAACTTTCGCAATCACGGCATTTCTGTTTATCGGGTGGAAATTGACGGCAAGAGGAAACTATGAGACAGCAGCCTACGAATTAATCAAATCTGACGGCCCCTTCGAGCTACGAGATTACCCTGACATCATGCTCGTCACGACTGATATGGCGACGAACTCTAATGGCAACGACGGCAGTTTTGGTCGGCTTTTTCAATATATCAGCGGCAACAACGAAGCTGGCCAAAAAGTCAAAATGACAACCCCGGTCTTTATGGAGTCCAACTCCACGGGAGCGAATGGCACGATGGGCTTTGTTATTCCTCAAAAGGTCGCCGAATCATCCATCCCACAACCGACGGGCGCCCGAGTAGAAATCGAAAAGAGGACGGCTGGCAAGTACGCTGTAATGCGTTTTGACGGGTGGTTAAACGAGCGCACTCAGTCGGATAGCGAGGCAAAACTTATCGATTGGATCGAAAAGCAAGGCTGGGAACGAGAAGACCAAACGGAATTTGCCGGATACGATCCGCCGTGGACCCCGAAGATTTTACGAAGAAATGAGACATTGATCCGCCTTAGGTAACGAAGGAATTTATGAGACTCGTTACAAAAAGTTGCATTGAAAAGCAGAAGGAGAACCCCATGTTTGGTTTCGGCAGCAAGACAAGAAAATTGGAAAAAAAGTATGCAAAATTGCTCGAAGAGGCGTTCCAACTCTCAACGTCGAATCGTGCGAAAAGTGATGAGAAAACGGCTGAGGCAGAAAGGGTCCGAATCCAGCTAGAGGCTCTGAAGGAAACAGATTAGGTTTTGATTAAGAACTGAACTAAAAGACATAATTCTGCTTCTTAATGGCCGCGAAAAAATCAAATCGGTCAGATGAGCGTTCGCTAAAAGAATGTAGTTAATCTGGAGTTGGAAATTCAGTAATCAAAATACTGATCGTATTTATTTACCTGATTTGGCAAGAATCTATCATGTCTTCTATCAACCGCTTCTCCCTAAATCGCCCTGATTACATTTTGACCTTCGTCAAAAAGCCCGCAGGCTGGAAGCCAAGAAATTATTTTGAAAAACCGAGACAAGCAGTCATTTTATCAAGGCACCCAGTAGCCAGTTACGCGGAGGCGCACGACGATCTGGTTCGATGCAATCGCTTGGCTCTCCGACATTCTCTTGGGGAATGGGCCGTGATTGAAACCGCTGACGCTGAATCACGCCAAGAGGCAGAGTAAGTCCAAAAATCGTTAAATAGGGGCGAGCGAGTGGACCAGACGCTCTGCTGTAATCCGCCCTGACACCATAGCTCCCTCAAGTGAAGCGGTTTCCAGATAGTCACCGCAAACAAATACGCCGTCACACTGAGTGTTGCCAAACTCCCTACGATTGAAGAACGCTGGATTTTTTTGAGGGAGCGCATAGGGTATCGAGTAAGTCCTCAGATGCGTCCATTGCTCGACCGATTCACCAAACCAGGTTGTCGCCTGAGAGAGCACCTTCTGCCTCAAATCTTCTTCGCATTTATCTTCTGTCGCACCCAAGCAGCTTATTGAAATCAATGATTTCCCAACTGGTGCACAATTAGGATCAACCAAGCTTGGTACACTCATATTATTGATCGGGCCACTTCCCTCACCATTCAAAATGAGCATAGGCTGATCCACGGGCGCCGTGTTCGAAGCAAAATAGAAACAGGTTACACCGTGCGCGTCAGATTCCTCTAATTCTACGTTTAGTAATTTACTGGCCACTTGCTCTGTGCAAGCCAGCACCAAACGAGAGGCGGTAAATTTTTCGCCGCTTGCCAATTCAACGGTGTTCGTTGCCGGATCAACGCTTTTTACCTGAGCGTTGACTCGAATTGCCTCGCTTGGTAATCCTGCAGCGATCTGGCGTGGTATCGCCTCCATTCCCCCGGCAGGCACGACCGCTTCACCAGAGGAAAACATACGAAAAACCAAATCAAATTTTCGAGTCGATGTAACTAAGTCAGTCTCTAAAAAAACACCCCCAAGAAAAGGTCTAAAAAAACGATGGATGAAACCATCAGAAAACCCTTCTGATTTTAATCGCTCAAGAGTTGAAGTTTCTGGGCGCGAATAAATGTCTTGAATTTCTCCACGACAAGATCTAATCTTCAGCCTCGCTAACCGCAGTTTATCGCCAAAGGTGGCAATCGGAGATCTCAATGTCGAAAACATCTTCGCCGGTCGGCGCAGTGGATCGACGAACGGATGAAACTTTCCCTGATATCGGACCAAAGCACCTGGCTCGTAGGCTTTTAGTCGAAGTGCTTGAAAATCCAGTAGCTTCCGAGCTTCGGGGTAGGCAGAAAGCAAAATCTGAAAACCTCGATCGAGAGAAAAACCATCAACGTAGTCGGTCCGAATCCGCCCGCCGACCGAATCCGCTGCCTCTAAAACTAAACTTGAAACGCCAGCACTTTCCAAATGCTTCGCACACGAGAGCCCGGAAACACCCCCTCCGATAATGATAACTTGCGGTGACGACATTTTGATCTACAGGTGAAAAAATAGCACGTTTGTTTAACGATCAACCAGCCTTGCCCGGCTAAACACAAAATAATATCGACGTTCTAACGATTGTCTCAATTAGTTTAATTCAGTCTGTGATAATTGCTCGGGTTGCATTAGCTCGCGCAACCGGCGGATAGCCCGCAAGTAACGCATCGATGCTGCCGGTTCGGATAGATTTAAAATTTTACTGATCTCCTGATTCGTCAAATGCTCATAGTGCCGCATGATAATTATCTCCGAATCTTTCTCCTCGAGTTGAGAAATTGAGTTCTCAATTTTCTTTGCAAGTTCCTTTTGCAAAGCCGCCGCAGCGGGCGTGATTTTTGAGTCTCCTAAAAGCGAGGCCAGTTGGATCGAAGATTGATCATGCCCTCGGGGAGCGAAAAGTTGCTGCTCCCGATCCACGGATCGTTTCGCTGAAACTCGATGCCTCCGATGGGCATCAATGATCCGATCTTTAGCAATCTGTCTTAGCCAAAGATGAAACGGCATCACGGGAGTTTCAAGGTAACGATGGAGCCGGCGATTTGCTTCAACCAATACATCTTGAACCACATCGCTCACATCAACTCGATTTTGAACCTTTTTGTCCAGTCGCATCCTGACCAGATGGTTCAGCGAATTCCGATGGCGATCCATAAGTTGGTTCACTGCAGAGTGGTCGCCGGCCTTGGCGTTCGCAATGAGTTGTTCAGTCTGAGGAGATTGGGGCCACATGGTTTTCACCGGGTTAAGGGTTTAATTCGATCCGAACTCTTACAAAGGAAAAATGTTGGTCGATTCTATAACTAGTCAATTGGCAGCATTGTCCACAATTCGGGACGACCGACATTACAGTGCACGGCCCGTGACAAAACTCCAAAACATGCCCACGAAAAGAATAGAGCAGTACGTGCCACATTCCACGCCGCAGGACCTTGCTGAGGCAAAGCATCTCGACGCCCAACACTTGGGACAGGATGAAAGATCGTTTCGATCCAGCGAGGACGTGAGCGTTCTCCGTCTTGCATCTGGTCAAACGAATCAGCCGCGTTAAAAATTAATTCTTTGGGTGTCCCGTGTTGGCTGAGTAAGTGATCAATCTGAAGCGATGCATTACGGCTCAGCGTTGGCAGGGTGAGCAAACCGAGAAAAGACCAGAGCGTGAAGCCACAAATTGTGTTGACAAGAGCGGCAACCGAATCGACACCCGCGTTGGGCAATTGCGTGCAGAAGATGAAACCTAAGAGATTCCAAACTCCAGCAAAAGCCAGACCGCGGTAGTAACTTCCACTATTGAATGCGACGGCTCGGCGGGCGATCACGGTGGCCAACTCCGCCTGTGACATTACCTCGATCCAAGCTTGAGGGATCACAATTGTCGCTCCGTTTCCAAAACCGATAATTCCCCCCGTGAACCCAATGTCTCGATGGCGCACAACAATGATGTTCGGTACGAAAATTTGCCAAGACTGAATCAATGTTAACGAATCCAGCAACTTATTAGATCCCTCTTGAGACTCGACACGTCGAAATCTCATCGACTGGTTTTGAAGGATAAAACAGAATCCGATTGCTAATAGAACCATTGAAATTGCACCCCGCAGGCCAAACCAGCGACCAAACACGAGAATCGACCACGCAAATGCGATAAACAAAAGGGACTGTCCGATTGCCGCTTTAAGGTAATTCGAGAGCCAGCAGCCGAAAGATTCTTCTGACTTCAGGAAGCTCTTCGGCAAGCGGTAGCCACCGAGGAAGTCAAACGGAGCCAGCCAAACGATAAAGAGCAGTGCCACCACAGAAAGCTGACCCCAATCTGCGGTCGCGAAGTCGCTAGAATTGGAAAGCAAACTCGAAGGTAGGGCCAAGACCAACGCGAGCGTACAAATGATGACGAGTGACCCAACTCCACAAATCCCAAGCCACAGCCGTGCTCGGCCGTAAGTCATTGCTGTTTTGGTCATCGACGTAAGCTTTCTCGAAGAAAATGGTATTTTTCCTAAAACCGTGAAAAGAGTCCCTACATTAACGGAATTCCCGCTATTGTTTGGATAAAACGACTTTAGGCAGACATGCTAGAATTCCCTGATTTGTTGAATTTCGAGAAGATTTCTCCTCCATTTGCCGCGCTGGTGTCTTATTAACCCGATTCCTCTAATGCGGTGATCTGTTTTTGTAAAAACGCTTCATTTTTACAGTGATTCAGTTAACCAAGGGTCCTGTGGACGGTACGGGCACTTACGCAATTGTGCGTCCTCAAATCATGGCATTGTTTTAGATCCACACACGTCCCGGTGTTAATGCAGAAGATTGTTCACCCTTGGGTTTGATTCAAGCAATATGCGGTTGCCGCATCAATTTGTTAGATTAAGACTGTCCACTCTCGTTTCTGAGAGGGGCAAATTTCCCTAGAAATTAAAACCAAACTAATATTTTGATCGAAACCTAGTCCGGTGATTTGTAGACCATAATATAGAAAACAAGAGCAGATCCTCTCTGTAATAATCGGCGAGGTAGAATTTGTCCTTCGAAGCATTTCAAAATGAAAATTTTACTAACAGGCGCTACTGGGTATGTTGGAGGTCGCCTTCTGCCTTTACTACTCGAGCGTGGTAGCGACATTAGGTGCTTAACCCGTCGTCCTGACGGACTAGAAACGACGCTCGATCAAACCGAGGTCGCGGTGGGTAACTTGCTTGACGCGGATTCACTGAGAGACGCTTTAAAAGACGTCCACACCGCGTTTTATCTAGTCCACTCCATGGGCTCGACAGATGATTTCGAAACAATGGACCGTCGCGCTGCGGAAAACTTTGCTGCTGAATGTACGCGTCAAAACGTAAAGAGGATTATCTATCTCGGAGGTCTCGGTAATCCAGACCACAAGCTTTCGAAACACCTTCGCAGCCGTCAAGAGATTGGAGATATTCTCCGAACTTCAACTGCCAATGTGCTGGAGTTCCGCGCCTCGATCATTATCGGTTCTGGCAGTTTATCTTTCGAAATGATCAGGGCTCTCGTCGAACGTTTACCAGTAATGATCTGCCCAAAGTGGGTACGGGTGTTAGCACAGCCGATCGCAATTGAAGATGTCCTAGCCTATCTCGTTGAAGCTCTGGATCAACCAGTTGACGAAACACAGATTTTTGAGATTGGAGGGCCTGACCAAATTTCTTACGGCGAAATCATGCAGCGGTACGCCAAGCAGCGGGGGCTGAAACGGTGGATGATCCCAGTTCCATTGCTGACGCCCTATCTTTCGAGTCTCTGGCTTGGTTTAGTAACACCTTTGTACTCTCGGGTAGGACGTAAGCTGGTCGATAGTTTAAAGAACCCTACATTGACCTCTAACAATGTTGCAGACAGACACTTCAAGGTTCGGCCAAGATCCGCGGAGAAATCAATCGCCCGTGCGCTCGTCAACGAAGACCGGGAATTTGCTGAAACTCGTTGGTCAGACGCTCTCTCTTCTGGCGGTCAACCAAAGTCTTGGGGCGGGGTTCGATTTGGCTCGAGACTTGTAGACTCCCGAACTAGACAAATCTCCACGACGACCGACGCGGCCTTCCTGCCAATTCGCCGGATTGGCGGCGAAACCGGTTGGTATTACGGTACTTGGCTTTGGCAAATCAGAGGCTTTATGGACTTGCTGGTTGGTGGCGTGGGCGTCCGCCGAGGGCGACGTGACCCAGATCATTTGCGGGTTGGCGATACTCTCGATTTTTGGCGAGTAGAAAAATTTGTCGATGGGAAATTACTGCGACTTGCAGCAGAAATGAAAGTTCCAGGACGGGCTTGGCTAGAGTTTGAAGTCACTGAAGAAAATGGAGAAACCGTCGTTCGACAGACTGCTTTGTTTGATCCAGTTGGACTGTTTGGCATCGCGTATTGGTACGCATTGTATCCGCTCCATCAATTCGTTTTTGAAGGAATGCTGCGGAACCTTTGCAAAGCTGCATGCTCACAACCATTAGCCACATCAAGTGAAGACAGATCCTCGGTGGCAAACTAACGAGCCTACTTAAAAACTTTGGAAATTCGAAGAAAGAGGTTACCTGACTTCAATCGGTAACGGTTACCAGCAGACGCTGTCCGACAAAAACTGGTATTATTTTCATGGAAAAATTATTCCGATCTGTTGCGTTGATTCAATCATTTGATGAAGAGAAGACGCAGTTTTTATTGAATCTAAACGCAGAGAGAAATCAGCTAGATTTTGTAGTCGGCGAGCGTCTTGAAAAGGAGAGCTTCCGAGAGGCGATTACTCGCGAGGTGAGCTGGCAACTGGAACTGGAGAGAAACCAGGATTTTCTTGTTTCCAACATGGCACAGCTTTCGATGGAATACACGGGGGTAATTCCCGGAGCTGTGAGCGAGCGCAGAATCGCGGTCGCTTTTTACCTCGTCCATCTCTATGGAAAGACTGCCCGTTCTCAGGTCAATGATTCAAACACGACGCAATGGGTTAGTCCGGCTGAGATATGTCGGGGCCGCACCGATCTGGGAACTGTGATCGACCCCGTTTCTGTACACTGGATCAACCGCTGGGAAATTTTACAGGCCTGGCACTGAACTCTAGATTCACCACGAGAGCATTCGCATCCACACCAGTTCCCGAGCTCTTACTTCCTTAACGTCGACATTCCACCATCGACGGCAAGCACTTGCCCCGTCATCCAGCTCGAGTCACTGGAAAGCAAAAACCGGGCAGTTGAAGCGAGGTCCGCTGGCACGCCTGTCCTTCCAAGAGGATACTTTAACGCCATTGCTTCGCGGTTCTCGGGAGAGCTAAAAAAACGTGAAGCCAATGGAGTGTCGGTCAGTGCTGGAGCGATGCAATTGACGCGAATTTTAGGAGCCCACTCTGCTGCGAGAGACCGGGTTAAACCCTCGACCGCACCCTTGGCCGCTGCAACCGAAGCATGCATGGACAAACCCTGAGCAACAGCAACAGTGCTAAACATAACCACGCTCGCTCTTTTCTCCATCGACCCTTTCTTAAGGGAGGGCAGACAGCCCTGCAAAAACTTAACCGCGCCGACAAGATTAACCTCAAAGTCTGCTCTAAAATCAGCTGGTTTAAGCGCTCGAAACGACCTCAAATTGATCGTCCCAGGGCAATAAACAACTCCGTTCACAACCTCTGGAATGTCTGAGAAATTTAGATCTGTTCCCGTAAAATCCATATCATGCCGGAATACTTTTTCGTGGTCAGCCAGATCTCCCTGCGAACGGGAAAAGACGTCAATGCGATCTGCAGACGGTACTAGCTGGTTGACTATCTCAAGACCAATTCCCTTACTGCCACCCGCGATTACAAAATTCCCGCCCATCTTATTTCGCCTCTTTATTCAAAAAAACCTGATTTACCGCGATAGCCTTTAAACGGGACGCCCCATCTTGCCGATCTGTGCCAACGGTCGTTTGGCAAAGTGATTGGGGTATTTTTTCCGAACCTCAAATCCCCAAATTTATTCACGTGATTTTCAAAGTTTAAAAACGGTTCGGTAAGTATTGACCGTAAGAACAGCGTTAACCGTAACGAACAACTTCTAGCAATTCATAACTACTTCTGATCCATTATGCTTCCTCTTCCAACCCATCTATCCGAGCGCTGCCGTTGGGTCGATTCCGCAATCGATTTCAACACTCTGAAAACAGGTGGGTTCATTCTGTACTGGATGCGTTATGCACTTCGCACTGAAGAAAACCCTGCGCTCGACGTCGCGATCAACCTTGCAATCCTTCACGATTGCCAGTTACTGATTTATCAGGAATTAAACTGCCGAGATGAGTATTCCTCTGACCGCCATTACGCGTTTGCCTTAGAAGGAGCCGCCGACGTCCAAGAACAACTGACGAAAAAAGGAATTAGTTATGCTTTTCATCTGACTCCTAAAAAAGACGAAACTTCTCCACTTATGTCGCTCGTTTGCGACGCTGAAATCGTAGTTACCGAAGAGATGCCGACGACCTTCGCCCGAAAAGAGTTGGATTTAATCAACGCATCAGTTGAGACCTCATTTCTGTCTGTTGACGCCTCCTGTGTTCTCCCCATGCGACTTTCGAAAGGCTCATTCACCCGTGCTTTCGAGTATCGAAACGCAACCAAAGACAGCTACAGCAATCGGGTTTTGCTGCCGTGGCCAACAACACCATCATTACCTCGCTCATTCCCAATTGATGCGTTACCGTTCCAACCAATTGATTTCAAATCAACCAAAATTTCGGATCTCATCGCAGTTTGCGAAATTGACCACTCCGTTTCGCCCGTCGCCGATACCTTAGGAGGTACAACCGCAGGCTATCAACGCTGGGAGTCTTTTAAATCAAAACAACTCAGTCAGTATGCGCACCGTCGGAACGACCCTCTCCTTAAAGGGGCCAGCCGAATGTCAGCTTACATTCATTACGGCATGGTGTCGCCATTGCGTTTGGCAAGGGAAGCCGCAGAACTTGGAAACACAGGGGCTGAAAAATATTTAGATGAACTGTTGTTTTGGCGAGAACTCGCTTTTGTTTTTTGCTTCCATGAAAAACAGCATGACTGCTGGGCAGCCATTCCGAGTTGGGCAAAAAAAACTCTTGAAGCCCACGGAGAGGATATTCGACCGGTCATTTACTCTTGGGAAACTCTTGCAAGAGCGCAAACTAATGATGAATTCTGGAACGCCGCGCAGCTAACGCTCTTACGACATGGTGAACTCCATAACAACCTCCGGATGACGTGGGGGAAGGCGATCATTAACTGGACTAAAAATCCTCAAGATGCATTGGATTTAGTTTTTGATTTGAATCATCGATATGCTCTCGACGGTCGTGATCCTTCGTCCGTTGGTGGCATCCTTTGGTGTTTTGGTCAATTTGACCGCCCGTTCAAACCGGCTCGTCCAATTCTGGGAACTGTCAGAGAGCGATGCACGGATACACACGCGGACCGCCTCCCAGTTTTAGATTATCGCGAACAATTCGTCCGCCCAAGAATAAAACACCGGCCACGGATCGCCATCATTGGCGCTGGAATCTCTGGTCTCTTCGCTGCAAGAACGATCGCCGACTACGGGCTGGACGTTGTTGTTTTTGAGAAAAGTCGAGGTGTTGGCGGTCGAATGGCCACTCGCCGCACGCCGTCTCAGCAAAAGTTCGACCACGGTGCACAGTATTTTACGGCAAGGGACGATCGCTTTCTCAGGTATGTTCGCTCTTGGCAAGCACAAGGAGTGGTGGCGAATTGGCCTGACCCTGACCAAGGCACCAGCGAGCAAATTGCGGTAATTAAGAACGGGAAAATTGAGTCCTATTCAGTCTCCGAGCAAAGGTTTGTCGGCACTCCCGGAATGAACGCAGTCGGCAAACATCTTGCTGATGGACTCAATGTCCAACTCAAAACAGAAGTTGATTCTATTACGCCAACGCACAACCAGTTGGCCCTAAAAGATTCCTCGAAAAATCTGATTGGAAATTTCGACCGCCTGATTGTTTCTGCCCCAGCCGCTCAAACAGCAGAATTGCTTTCTGAGTTCCCGACCATCGCAAGACCGATTTCAGAGATCATAATGAACCCGTGCTGGGCCGTGATGGCTGAGCTTCCCAAACCGCTAGACACAGCTTGGGTAGCAGCGTTCGTTCACGACTCACCAATTTCATGGGTTGCACGCAACCATACCAAACCCGGTCGGCAATCAGCTCATGAGCAATTGGTCCTTCACGCCAACCCTCGATGGAGCACCGACCATTGGAACGAGGACCCTGAAAAGATATCGGCGATGCTACTCGATGAGCTTTGGCAAGCAACTTCGGTTACCCCGCAAAGCCCTACGAATTCAATCGCTCACAGATGGAAGTACGCTATCCCGGTAAACTCAACTAAAATTGAAAGCTACTTTGACGCCGAGGTTGGCATCGCCGCTTGCGGTGATTGGGCAAATGGCTCACGAGTCGAAGGAGCGTTTCTAAGTGGAATGTCTGCAACGGGTAGAATTTTAGGGTCAATAACTTTGATGACACGCAATGAACTGGCAAAGAGCGGGGGACTCTCGCCAACCTGCTAAGTTGCTTTTGGAACCTAGTTGCGGTTTTGGATAAGCCACGAGAGCAAGTTTAATGTTCTAATTCCCCGTTTAACCTGAGATAGTTGAAAAATGCCGGAAGGACATACAATTCACCGACTCGCGAAAGACCATCAAAAGTGGTTTGCTGGTCAGAAAATGGGAGCACTCTCTCCTCAAGGAAGATTTTCTGAGGAAGCTAGTCAGATTTCGGGACTAAAATTACTCTCCACATCCGCCCATGGAAAACATCTGTTTTACCACTGGGAAGGTGGGCAAACGATGCACATTCATCTCGGCTTATATGGCAAGTTCCGGGTTCATAAAAATCCTGCCCCCGATCCTCGCGGGGCCGTTCGAGTCCGTATGATCGGTAACGAACGGACGTTCGATCTTAATGGACCAAACTGCTGTGAACTACTAACGCCCAACGGTTTAGAGACATTGTTAAACCGACTGGGACAAGATCCTCTTCGCAAGGATGCATCTCCCGAAATTGTGTGGGACAGATTCTCTCGATCTCGCTCCTCCATTGGCACCCTGCTACTGAATCAAGCTGTGATTGCCGGAGTTGGAAATGTGTACCGTGCAGAGATCCTGTTTCTTCTCGGAATTCATCCGGAAACCCCAACGAATACGATCGACCGCGGCACGTTCGATCAACTTTGGAAACTCACATCGAATCTTTTGAAAACAGGGGTTAGATACAACCGTATCATCACGGTGGATCGAGAAGAGGGTGGAAAAACACTCAGTCGCCTCAACGCAAGAGAGCGACTCAACATTTATAAACGCTCTCACTGCCCACATTGCAATCATCGCATTCGAACCTGGGAATTAGGAAACCGAAAGATGTACGCTTGTGAGAAATGCCAAACATTTAAGAATTAACATTTAATAATTGAAAACGATCAATAGAAAAATACCTCAGCGATTCACACCATGGAATTTTCAGTTTTACTTTTATTGACAAACGCGATGGCGACACTCTACATGACAGGCCTCATCTGGATGGTGCAGATTGTGCACTATCCATTGTTTGCTGAGGTCGGAATGGAGCAGTTCCCACAGTACGCTCGGAAACATCAATTCCTAACCTCAATCGTTGTCGGTCCTCCAATGCTTACCGAGGCGCTTAGCTCAATGCTGCTTGCATGGTATCTCCCGCCAGGCACGTCCCTCTCAATGGTAATTGCTGGATTTTTGATGGTCATTGGTATCTGGGTATCCACTGCTTTGATCCAAGTGCCTTGTCATGAAAAACTGGAGGAGGGATTCACTAAAACAATACACAGAAGACTCGTACTGTCGAACTGGTTTCGAACAGTATCCTGGACCGCGCGTGGAGCATTGGTCATCTGGATGTTGACTTTGGTGATCACCGATCTCTCCATCAATTAAGAAAATTTATCCGCAATCGCCAACACTATTGTCACAGCAAACTTAAAATCTATTGAGGATCTAAGCTTGGAATCGCCCAAAAAAACGCAAGAACTCGTGGTCTTAATCCACGGTCTCGGTGGCACGCGAATCGACATGTTGCCGATTGCACGAAAACTTAAAAAATCTGGATTCCAAACACGGCGGTGGGGTTACCGAAGCCTCGGTAACCGAATCGAAACTCATGCTAATCGGCTTGGCATTTTTCTTAAGAAAATTGAATCTGATTATCCCGAACAAAAACTCCACCTCGTCACACACAGTATGGGTGGGATTATCACACGAACCATGCTTTCTCAATTTCAGTTAGACAATCTCGATCGTGTTGTGATGCTCGCGCCTCCTCATCAAGGTTCTCATGCGGCAAGAAAGCTATCCCCCTTTTTTGGTTGGCTCACACCAAGCCTCAAACAATTGTCCGATGCGCCCGACAGCTTTGTTCGAAACTTGCCTAATCCATTTGAAAGCAATCAATTTGACTTCGGCATCGTAGAAGCCGAAAAAGACCGTGTCATCAAGAGAGGCAATGTTTTGCTAGAGGGCCACCGAGACTACGCAGAAGTTCGCGGACACCACGGGATTTTGACTTGGTATTCAACCACCATTCAATTGGTCGACAACTTTTTGAACCACGGCTGTTTCCATTTAAGTAAGGCCGACTCCCATTCCGAACAACAGCACTCAATCAATGCAATTTAATAATCATATTGGCATTGACTACAGTGGAGCCGCGACCCCAAAAACTCGCTCGGCCACAATCCAAGCATACCAAAGCCAATTGAGTGACAACCCCAGTCGCGTTGCATCACCAGCGTCAACGGGCAATCGAAAAAGGAATTGGAATCGCATTGAACTTTTCGATTGGATTGTTAGTCAATTTGAACAGGCCAACCCAATTATTATCGGGATTGACCACGGCCTTTCATTTCCGATTTCGTACTTTGATCGATACCAGCTAAGTTCATGGAATGATTTCCTGGAGGACTTTGCAGTTCATTGGCCAACGGACCAGCCCGAAGCAACCGTCGAACAGTTCAGGAATACGTCGCCTCGAATTGGAACTAATGACGAAATGCGGATCACCGAAAAATGGACCTCCTCTGCAAAGAGTGTTTTTCAGTTTGATGTGCAGGGTTCGGTGGCGAAATCTACACACGCTGGATTACCTTTTGCCTGCCGTCTTCGGAAGGCAGTCCCTAAAGTACATTTCTGGCCCTACGACGGGTGGGAAATACCGCAGGGAACTTCCGCCTTCACTGAGATTTATCCTTCGATCTTTCGCAATCGTTATCCACGGGAATCGCGATCTGTTGATCAGCAAGACGCCTATTCTGTTTGCCGGTGGCTTTATGAAATGGATGAGTCAAAACAGCTACCAGTGTTTTTTAATCCTCCACTCGATCCACCAACAAAAACGGCAGCGGCCAAAGAGGGCTGGATCCTCGGAGTATACTAACTTGCTCATTCCCGCCGCAGACTCTCTGAGTCAACAACACTGGACTAGGTAAGGAAAAAGCCACGTGACCATCGAAATTGCTGCAATACCTCGGTATACGTCGGCAAAATTTACAAAGAATTCCAGTACTCTGCAAAGGATGCAGCGGATTTCTTTCCAGCTTTTGAAGAATGGCTGGAAGCAGCTACCTGCCATAAAACGGCAGCGAAGGCGAGAGGAGTTCCTATTGACCGTATTCGTATGGATATGCAAACATTTGCGGAGTTTTGCCTTCATTCAGGGAATAAAAACGATGGCTCCGGTAGAACCGCGTTCGTCAATGATCGAGCAAATAAATTTCTCGGCAACAACAGCGAGTTCAGTTAGGTTGAGAACAACATACAAGTGAGCAAATCAAGACTCAAGCTGGTTTAAGAAGAATTCAGCATTCTTGAGATGCGTTTGCCTTTTCTCTTCGTCCATCTTTTTCGCCATACTGCACATCATCGCCCAGCGTGGATTTTTACCCAATTCGTTCGTGTGATTCCAGATCCACCGCCAATACAATCCATCCCAGACGTCACACCATTCACCCTTTTTATGATGGCTCATCTTTCGAATATACGATGAACCCGAGAAGTATGGTTTAGTCGTGATTAATCCACCGTCCGCGTTCTGGCTCATCGCGTATGCATTTGGAACCATCACCCAATCATAGCTATCAACGAATAATTCCATAAACCACTGATAGATCTCGTCTGGATCAAATTCACATAAAAACATGAAACCGCCCAATACCATCAATCGCTCGATGTGATGGCAGTAACCCGTTTTCAGCAGACGCCGAATGGTATCATCGACAGGAATAATTCCCGTGGTTCCGTCGTAAAAAGAGGAGGGGATTTTTCGGTGGTGCCCCCAATGGTTGGTCGTCCTCATTTTCACCCCGAGATCGTGATAGGTTGCCCGCATAAACTCACGCCAGCCAATAATTTGTCGTAGAAAACCTTCCACTGAATTGAGAGAAACATCGTACTTTTCATAGTGATCAATCGCTGCTTTGACAATTTGATCCGGTGTAAGCAGACCCACATTTAATGCAGGGGTAAGCATACTGTGCCAAAGCCATGATTCGCCTTCGACGATTGCGTCTTCATAAGTGCCAAATTTTTCGAAACGGTGTTTTAAAAAATGCTTAAGCCAAGCCTTCGCGTCTTTATGGGAGGTGGGATAGAAAAGCGTGTCAATCTCACCAAAATTTTCAGCAAAACGTTGTTCGACATATTCCCTCGCTTCTTCGTCAATTTCACCAAACTTGAGTTTCAGCAAATCAGGAACCTCCGACAACAACTTTTTGGGCACCTTCTTCCTATTCTCCTCATCGAAACTCCACTTCCCACCGATGGGCTCATTCTTTTCCATTAGTAAGTTCATTCGCCGCCGCTGCCATTTGTAGAAATCGGCCATGAACCAGCGTTTTTTACCGGCACGATACTCAGCATTTTCGCCACTCCCGTTGAGAAACATAGGGTTAGGCAGATACTTTAATTCGATGCCCGCGTCCTCCGAAAAACGCTGGAGCCTACGGTTGAGTAGATAATCTTCAGGCTCGACGACCATCATTGAATCTTGAGCATTCTTTTTCCCCTTACGCAAACTCGCAAGTTGAGCCTGCAGCGCTTGGGGGTCAGAGCAATACTCGATGTAGACGGTCTTAAACCCTTGTTCCTCGAGGCGGACCTGATAGCGCTTCATCGTCGCGCGGTGCAGCCAAAGTTTCTGCTTATGAAATTTGACGAAATTTTCAGCGTCGCCAAAAAAAAGGCTGTCTTCAATCAATACTATTCTGTTGGGCTTCCATTTGAGTCCTGGATGATTCTCAAACAATTGATGCGGAAATATGAGCAGATTCAATTTTTTGCGCCTAATTTATCACCGGAATAGTCCGTTGGGTGCAACCGCGTTACCCAAAGCAAGCTTAACCGGTTATCTTATAAGCCGAATCTTGGTTTTGGGATTTTTTCAGCCCCACGCCAACCGTCAAAATCCAGTCAACGTAAGTACATCGCGATTCCAATGTTAACATTTATTGCTCAACGCGTGAGGGAAGGTCTTTCGCGATGATTGTAAACCGCCTTGCCTGGATCACGCTCGTCTGTCTTATTATCCTGGTTGTCGTTGGCGCCACCGTACGTGTAACGGGCTCCGGCTTGGGTTGCCCGGATTGGCCAACGTGCTGGGGCTGCCTGATTCCACCAACCCATGTAGACCAAATTGACGTCGACAAGTTGGACATCGAAAAGTTCAAGCGGCACGCTGTAAAAAAAGGCATTGACCCCGACACGATCACCCGCGAAACCGTACTTGAGAGTTTCGATCCAGTTCATACTTGGATTGAATTCGGCAACCGGCTTACCTCGCTGCCTCTGGGGCTTTCCTCACTGCTGCTGGCGTTCTTCTCCTTCACTGCCAAGCGGCACAGGGGGTGGATTATTTTCCTCAGTTGGCTTGGGCTAATTGATGTGCTCGGAAACGCGATCATGGGAGCCCTCGTCGTGAGGAGTGGATTGCAACCAGGAATCATAACACTACACATGGGTTTGGCGTTTTTATTGATCTGCATGATGGTTTCCGTCGTCTTTTTATCCCGACCGAATGTAGCTTCGCCAGCCAGTCATCGTGTCGATCCAAAACTTAAGAAAAAGCTGCTGTTTGTTTCTCTCCTGTTTTTTGCTTTTCTTTTTTGTGAAGGTCTCATGGGAAGCCAATTGCGTGAACAGACTGACGAATTCGCGAAAATAGCGGACGGACTTTCTCGAGATCAGTGGGCAGACAAATTAGGAGAGACTTGGATCTACAAAGTCCACCGAAGCTTCTCGTGGAGCCTGCTAATCACCGCCGGCCTAATTTTTTATTGGGTTAAGAAACAGACGAAACTCCAGCTTCGCGAACCAAAACTGATTGTGGCAATGGTAGTGTCCATGATGCTTATGGGAATCATTCTCGCACACATTTCCGTTTATCAAGTCGTCCAGGTTCTACACGTTGGAATGACGGCGGTTCTCCTTGCGGTGACATGGCATTGGATCATGAGGCTCTACTCGCTTCAAATCAATGCTGAAGAGCGCTAAGAATTTCCAGCTTAGCCTGCCATTCACACTTTTTATCCGATCCGATTAAGCGACCAAATTGCATAGTTCAGGCATGACGCAAAGGTTACCCACGCACAGTAGGGAGCCAATAACATCGTCGCGATTTTCGAAAATCGATAATAAACAACCATCGAAATGATGATGGAAATCCATAGCAAAACAATTTCAATCATTGCTAGATCAAATCGTTTCATTCCGAAAAACAGCAGAGACCATGCCGCATTGAGTAAGAGATGGAACCCAAACCAGGCGAGGGCAGGGCGGGTCACTGAGATTCGATCCGCCTTCCAAACCAACCACGAAGAAACCGCCATAGTAAAGTAAAGAAAGCTCCATACCGGAGCGAAGATCCAACTGGGCGGATTCCAAGACGGCTTCGCAATCTCACGATACCAAGAGTCAACAGCTCCGGCAGTCGCAAGCCCTCCAATTGCTGCGACTCCGTAACAGACAAAAAGGGATACTAAAAAGCCAAAAACGAGCACTTTTGGGGAACGCAGATTCATGGCTACAGTCGTCTCAGTTTCCATTAATTACACACATTTTTTGGTATCAGATTCGTTTGGATGTCGACCATCGTAGCAATCGAAAGGCAGATTGCCATCAATACCAAAGTATTATTTCGAGTGTTTGTAGCTACCCGTTAAATTTATTTGTTTCTGGAATGGAAACTGGTAAGCTGCACCGGCTTTTAAATAACTGAATATTGAATTACCAAGCACATAAAAATGAGAAAAAACAACTCCAAAATTTCAATGGCCTCTTGGGGCGTTTGCTGCCTCATCGTTCTGAGCTTTAAAACCGCATGTGCTGAGGTCAATGACCACGCTCAATTTAGACCAGCTCTTCCCAACGTCATTGTCGTGATGGCAGACGACCTTGGACTGGGAGATGTCTCTCCGACCAACGCAGAATGCAAAATCAAAACTCCTAACTTGCAAGCGATGGCAGATGCGGGGCTTACGTTTCTAGACGCACATACCCCCAGTTCTGTCTGCACTCCAACTCGCTATGGCCTGTTAACGGGGCGTTACAACTGGCGCTCTCGACTAGCCAAGGGAGTGCTCAGCGGTCGCAGCGAGCACTTAATTCCTGCCCAGCGGAAAACTCTCGGGCATCTCATGAAATCGGCTGGATATCACACGGGCATGATTGGCAAATGGCACCTTGGCTGGGATTGGCACAAGGTCAATGGAAAAATAGATTTCACGCAGCCTGTCAAAAACGGGCCCGACATTAATGGCTTCGACCAATACTACGCGCATTGTGGTTCGCTGGACATGCCGCCCTATGTTTGGGTGGACACTGGTAAAGTCACCGCCGTTCCCGATCGCGAGGAGGGGGTAACTTCGGCACAAGATCCCTACGGTTGGTACCGCAAAGGGCCCATCGGATCCGATTTTCATATTGATCAGGTTTTGCCTCATTTGTTTGAAAAATCAATGAAATTTATCAAAGAACAATCCAATGCCAAAAACTCAGGAAGTCCGTTCTTTCTTTATCTGGCACTTCCCGCACCGCATACACCCATCGTTCCCGTGCCGCCCTTCAAGGACGCCAGTGGAATTAACCCTTACGCAGATTTTGTCATGCAAGTCGATTTTCACATGGGTGAACTCATGGAAACGCTGAAACAGTGCGGAGTCGCAAATAAAACACTCTTGATCTTCACCAGTGACAACGGTTGCTCGCCACAGGGAAACTTTAAAGTACTTAAAGATCACGGACACGATCCCAGTGCAGGATTCCGCGGCCATAAGGCTGACATCTACGAAGGCGGGCACCGCGTGCCACTCATCGTTCGCTGGCCAGGCCACCTGACAGAAGGCACAACTTCCCAAGCGATGGCTTGCCTAACCGACATTTACCCAACCCTTGAATCAATCACTGGTCAGACCAAAGCTGACACTGGAGGCGAAGATGGATTTGATTTAAGCCCAGTCTTTCAAGGGGAAAAATCATCCGATCGTGAGACGCTAATCAGCCACTCGATCGGCGGCTCATTCGCGATTCGCAAGGGCCCTTGGAAACTCTGTATCTCGAGAGGGAGTGGCGGTTGGAGTGCCCCGCGTGAACCCGATGCTCGCAAGCAGGGACTCCCGACCATGCAGTTATTTAACCTAAAGCAAGATCGGGCGGAAACAAAAAACCTCATCGAAAAGAACCCTACCAAAGCCCAGGAACTATTGAAAATTCTTGAGGAGGAAATTGCCGCGGGGAGATGCTCACCCGGAAAACCGGTCCCCAATGACCGCAAAGTCGTCTTCATGCCGAAAGGCTAAAACTATAAAGTCGCTTACCTATTCCAGAATATGCTTTCAATACCGACGACATGC